>NZ_JBHVYK010000081.1:8871-37130 GCF_042880855.1 Streptomyces sp. NPDC058291 | reverse complement strand
CCCCGGGCGCGGATCAGGCCTCGGTGGTGGTGCGGCGGCGGCCGGCGAGCACGCCGTAGGCGACGCCGGCGGCGCCGACGACGATGCCGACCACGCCGAGGACCCGGGCGGTGGTGTCGGTGCCGTCGGAGGTGGCGGCCGCCTCGTTCGTCGTGGCGGTCGCCTTGGCGTCGTCGGACTTGTCGGAGGCGTCCTCGGCGGCGGCGCCGTGGTGGCCGTCCTCGGAGGCGGCGCTCAGGGCGAGCACGGGGGCCGGGTTGTCGGGCTCCTCCGCGCCGTCCTCCTGGACCTCGATCCAGCGCACGACCTCCTTGTTGGAGTACGTCTGGATCGCCTTGAAGACCAGTTCGTCCGCGTCCTCGGGCAGGGCGCCGACGGACACCGGGAACTTCTGGAAGAAGCCGGGCTTGACGCCCTCGCCGGTGGCGGTCCAGGTGATCTTGGAGACGGCCTCGGAGATCTGCTTGCCGTGCACCTCGAGGGGCTTGGCGAGCTTGGCCTTGGTGACGTCGATCTTCCAGCCGTCGATCGGCTCCGGCAGCGCGGAGGCCAGCGGGTGGTCGGTCGGGAAGGTGACCTCGAGCTTGGCGGTCGAGGCGTTGTCCCGCTCGTTGGGGACCTTGAAGTCGACGACCGCGTAGCCGCCCTTGGCCGCGGCGCCCTCGGCGGCGACGCTCACATGGGCGAGGGCGGGCGAGGACAGGGCGAGGACGCCGGACCCGGCGACGGCAGCGGCGGCGGCGACACGGGCGGCGATACGAGAGGCCTTCATGGCAGGGAGCACTCCACTCTGAGGTGAGTCTGTGGCTGAGGAGGCGGGTGCGCGGATGCGCGCACGCGCGCGTGCCGCACGACGGCGGCCGCTCCCCGGTCGGGTGGAGTGCTGGTCGCGTCGCGTCAGGCAGCGAGGACGAGAGCGCGTGCGGGCGGCGGGCCTCGCCTGATCACCGAGTGCTGGAGCGCGGTGGTCAGGGGAGCGGCCGGCGTGAGCTGGGCGGCGCACGGGACGCGCGGTCCCGCTCCGGGCGCGGTCGGCAGCCCCGCGAGCAGAGCGCGTACCAGCGCGAGCGCCCCGCGCAGGGACCGGACGAGCGCCCCCTCGGCGACCCCGTTGGCCGACAGGGCGAGCAGCCGCAGCAGGGCCGTGTCGCCGCGGCGCATCAGCCAGCCGGCGGCGACGGCCGCCAGGACGTGTCCCAGCAGCATCGGCAGGGAGGGCAGCAGGGACATCGGCGAGCCGGCCGCGGACAGGACGTCCGCGGGATGCCGCATGGTCCCCATACCGGTCGTCCCGGTCGTCCCGCCCAGGGCCGTCCCGCGGCCGCCGCCGGCGACCCCGCCGGGGTAGAGCCGCGCGTCGACCAGGATCTTCTGCGCCTGGGCCGGGCTGAGCGCGGCCGCGGTGGCCCCGCACACCAGCCGGGCCGCCCGGGCGACGAGCGTGGCGTCCGTCCCGGACAGCGTGGTGGAGGCGTCGGCGGAGAGCGCGGCGGACGCGGAGACGGTGTGCTGGCCGAGTCCGAAGAGGGTGTGCAGCGCGGTCTGTCCGACCGCGAGCACGGCCGCGATGGCCGGCAGCGAGCGCGTGCGCCCGGCGAGCGGCGCCACGACGGCGAGGACGCCCAGGAACCCCGCGGCCAGCGTCCACAGCGGCACGGCGGCGCAGGAGGCCGTCGAGTGCCCGGCCGCGGCCAGCACGACGCAGACCGCGGCGAACACCGCGGCCCGCATCAGCCGTAGATCGCGACCTGAGCGTTCGCTGTGGGGGGCAGTCATGGCGGGCTCATCATCGCACTGGCCCCACCTCGGCCGTACGGCAGGTCCACAAGATCCCCACGATACGAAAGATCACCTTCTGGTACGACCGGTACTACTGATGCTGCCGAGTCCCGCATACACCGATGCCGGGCACGAGTGCATCCCCCATATGGGCGGCATCACGCGGAAATCGCGCTTACATACGGCCTCGTGCGGCAATACGTATCGGTATGTCGAGCCGCAGCCAGGAGGCTGGAGCATGAGCATCTGGTGGTCACTCCATCTGCGGCGCGAGGCCGCAAGCGTGCCGCTCGCCCGCCGTCTGCTGCTCGGCACCATGGAGACGGCGGGCGTCGATCCCGACGTCAGCTACGACCTCTCCGTGGCCCTGAGCGAGGCCTGCGCCAACGCCGTCGAGCACGGCGGGGACGCCGTGCACAGCGGCTGTTCCGAGGCGTACCGCGTCACCGCCTACCTCGACGGCGAGAAGTGCCGGATCGAGGTCGCCGACTCGGGCCCCGGGTTCACCGCCGAACGTCCGGCGCCCGCACCGGTGCGTGTGAGCGCCGACGCCGAGCACGGCCGGGGCCTCTTCCTCATCCAGGAACTCGCCGACCACGTCCACATCGGCAACAAACCGGGGCGCGTCGGGGCCGTCGTGAGCTTCGACAAGATCCTGAAGTGGCGCAAGGGCGCCCCGCTGATCGCCGTATGAGGTAGCGCCGATCTGTTTGGTGCGCAGGGGACTTCGAACGTCCCGGCACTCACGTGATCGCCGTACGAGGTAGCGCCGATCTGGTTAATGGGCAGGGGATTTCGAACGTCCCGGCACTCACGGCTTCCGCACAGCGCCCTCCCGGCCGAGTGATGGGCGGCGGCCCTGACGTCCCGCCCCTGGGTGCGGGAGCCCCGAAGCCCCGGAGCGGCAGAGCGCCTGAGCGCGCGGCCCGGCGACGTGGTCGGCGGGGTCAGGCCGTCTGCGCGAGCAGCGGCGGTGTGTGCGCCGTCCGGCCGGCGGCCGCCCGCCGCGCCGCCGGGCCCATCGCGTACGACGCCGCCACCATCGCCGCGCCCAGCAGCAGCCAACCCGGCGTGCCCCACTCGACCAGGAGCCAGGTCAGGACCAGGGGGCCGAGAGTGCGGGCCACCGTGACACCGGTGCCGAACAGCCCCTGGTACTCGCCGACGCGATCGGCCGGGGCGAGATCGAAGGAGAGCTGCCAGGAGCCCGCCGACTGCCCCATCTCCGCCGCCGCCTGCAGCACCGAGCCCAGCACCAGCACACCCGTCGCCACCCATGGCGAGGCTCCCGCGGACAGGGCGAACACCGCGCACGCGGCGCACATCACCCACCCGGCGCGCCGCACCGCGCGCGTGGCGCTCTCCAGCCCGCTCACGCTCCGCGCCGCCCGCACCTGGAACACCGTCACCGCGGCCGTGTTGAGCACGAACAGCGCGGACACCAGCCAGACGGGCGCCCCGGTCCGCTCGGTGATCCACAGCGGCAGCACCAGGCTGAGCAGCGGCATCCGCAGCAACAGCACGGTGTTCAGGAGCGCCACGAGCGCGTACGGCCGGTCCCGCAGCACGCCCAGGGCGCGACCTCCCGGCCGGGCCCCGCCGGGAGCCACCCGGGGCAGCCAGGCGAGCAGCAGCGCGCACACCAGGAAACTCATCGCGTCGACCGCGAACACCCCGAGGTACGCCTGCCGCGTCCCGGCGTGCAGCGCGAGCCCGCCGAGTCCCGCGCCGACCGCCAGACCGGCGTTCAGCGTCGCCTGGAGCCGCGCCAGCAGCCCGGTCCGCTCCCCGGCGGGCACCAGACCGGCCAGCAGCGCCTGGCGGGCCGCGGCGAGCCCCGACTGCGCGGCCGCGTACGCACACGCCACGAGCACGAACGGCGCGAAGTCGCGCACCAGGGTGAAGGACGCCACCGCGAGCCCGGTCGCCAGCGCGAGCAGCACCGCCGTCCCGCGTGCCCCGCGCCGGTCGGCCAGCCGTCCCAGGGGTACGCCCGCCAGCGAGCCCACCGCCCATCCGAGGGTGAGGCCCAGCCCCACGCGCGCGGGGGCGAGACCGATCACCTGGGTGAAGTACAGGGCCGACGTCGTGTAGTAGGCGCCGTCCCCGACCGAGTTGCTCAACTGCGCGAGCGCGAGCAGCCGTTGCGCGGGGGTGCGCCGCGTCGCGGTCCGCCGCGCCGGGGTCTTCGTCGTCATGACAACGACGCTAGGGATGCGGTGGACCGGTGAACAGGACCACTTCGGAGGCGCTTCAGCGGCCCAATTCCGCCGGGGACGATCACCACGACTCCTGTCCCCGGAGCCTCGGCTCAGTTCCCTTCGAGCACCTTCGCGAGCACGTCCAGCGCCTCGGGGTAGGCCCGTTCGCCGGGCGTGCCGTAACCGACGACCAGGCCCTGCGGCCGTCGCTGCGCGCGGCCCCCGCCCAGGTCGTGCCAGTGCTCGCCGAGGCGGCCCACCGCGAGCCCCGCCGCCGCAGCCCGGTCCAGCGCCCGCGCCTCGTCGCCCACCTCCACCAGCGCGTGCAGTCCGGCCGCGACCCCGCGCACGCCCCGGCGCGCGCCCAGCCGGTCGAGCAGCAGGTCCCGGCGGCGCCGGTAGCGCAGCCGGCACGCGCGCACATGACGGTCGTAGGCGTGGCTGACGATCAGCTCGGCGAGCGCCAGCTGTCCGATGGACTCGGTGTGGTGGTCGCTGTGCAGCTTGGCGTCGGCCACCGCGTCGACCAGCCGCGGAGGCAGCACCATCCAGCCGAGCCGCAGCGCCGGCCCGAGCGTCTTGGAGGCGGTGCCCAGATAGACGACCTGCCCCGGCGCCATGCCCTGGAGCGCGCCGACCGGTTGCCGGTCGTAGCGGAACTCCCCGTCGTAGTCGTCCTCGACGATGACGCCGTCCCGGGCGCGGGCCCACTCCGTCAGCGCCCGCCGCCGGCCCGGGTGCAGCGTCACGCCGGTGGGGTACTGGTGGGCGGGCGTGACGACCACCGTCCCCGCGTCGCCCAGTTCCCCGACGCGCACCCCGTGTTCGTCGACCGGCGCGGCCGTCACGGTTCCGCCGTTGTGCCGTACGACCTCGCGGTGGAAGGGCAGACCGGGGTCCTCCATCGCGATCGGGGCGCCGTCCAGCACGCGCGTGAGGAGGGCGAGGCCCTGCACGTACCCGGAGGTGACGACGATCCGCTCCGGCGGCGCGACGACGCCCCGCGCCCGTCCCAGGTACCCCGACAGCGCGGTGCGCAGCTCGATGCGGCCGCGCGGGTCGCCGTAGTCGTACGCCGGGGAGGGGGCCGTCGCGATGGCGCGGCGCAGGGCGCGCAGCCAGGCCGCGGCCGGGAACGTCCCGACGTCGGGACTGCCGGGCCGCAGGTCGAAGCGCGGCGCCCTCGCGCGTGCGGTGGACTCCGGGGGTTCGGCGGCGACGGGGGGCAGCGGCGCGACCTGCGTGCCCGAGCCCTGCCGGGCGGTGAGATAGCCCTCGGCGACGAGTTGGTCGTAGGCCGCCTTGACGGTGTTCCGGGACATTCCGAGCTCGCCCGCGAGCCGTCGTGTGGCGGGCAGCCGTGTCCCGGGCGACAGCCGCCCGTCCCGCACGGCGTCCCGCAGGGCACGTTCGAGCCCGGCACGACGCCCTTCGGCGGAGTCGGCTTCGACGTGCAGATCCACCACAACCCCCCCAGGGCGGGAACCCGCGAGCGGACACCACCACCCGCACACCGCACGACGGCCGGTCACCCCGGGGCGACCGGCCGTCGAGGCCGTCGATCAGGCCGCGGGCCGATTCCTACGTCGGCGCGTCGGCGCGTCGGCGCGTCAGCCCGTCAGCCCGTCAGCCGGTCAGCGAAGCCATCCAGCTCTCGACCTCGTCCGACCGCCGGGGCAGCGCGGCGCTGAGGTTCCGGTTGCCGTCCCGCGTGACGAGGATGTCGTCCTCGATCCGGACGCCGATGCCCCGGTACTCCGCGGGCACGGTGAGGTCGTCGGCCTGGAAGTACAGCCCGGGCTCGACGGTCAGCACCATGCCCGGCTCCAGCGTGCCGTCGACGTAGGACTCCACGCGCGCGGCGGCGCAGTCGTGGACGTCCATGCCGAGCATGTGGCCGGTGCCGTGCAGCGTCCAGCGGCGCTGGAGCCCGAGCTCCAGGACCCGCTCGACCGGGCCCTCGACCAGGCCCCACTCGACGAGCCGCTCGGCCAGCACGTGCTGGGCCGCGTCGTGGAAGTCGCGGTACTTGGCGCCCGGCTTCACCGCGGCGATGCCGGCCTCCTGGGCCTCGTACACGGCGTCGTAGATCTTCTTCTGGATCTCGGTGAAGCGGCCGTCGACCGGCAGCGTGCGCGTGACGTCGGCGGTGTAGTACGTGTGGGTCTCGACGCCCGCGTCCAGCAGGAGCAGATCGCCCGAGCGCACCGGCCCGTCGTTGCGCACCCAGTGCAGCGTGCAGGCGTGCGGGCCGGCGGCGGCGATGGTGCCGTAGCCGACGTCGTTGCCCTCGACCCGCGCGCGGAGGAAGAACGTGCCCTCGATGTAGCGCTCGCTCGTCGCCTCGGCCCGGTCGAGGACCTTCACGACGTCCTCGAAGCCGCGGACCGTGGAGTCCACGGCCTTCTGCAGCTCGCCGACCTCGAACTCGTCCTTGACCAGCCGGGCCTCGGAGAGGAAGACGCGCAGTTCCGCGTCGCGCTCGGCGGTGACCTTGTCGGTCAGGGCCGCCTCGACGCCCGCGTCGTACCCGCGCACGACCCGCACCGGGCCGGTGGCCTCGCGCAGCCGGTCCGCCAGCTCGCGCACGTCGGAGGCCGGGATGCCGTAGAGCTGCTCCGCCTCGCCGAGCGAGTGCCGGCGGCCCACCCACAGCTCGCCCTGGCCGGACAGCCAGAACTCGCCGTTCTCGCGGTCGGAGCGGGGCAGGAGGTAGATCGTGGCCTTGTGGCCGTCGGCGACGGGCTCCAGCACGAGCACGCCGTCCTCGGTCTGGTTGCCGGTCAGGTACGCGTACTCGACGGAGGCGCGGAAGGCGTACTCCGTGTCGTTGGAGCGGGTCTTGAGGTTGCCCGCGGGGATCACCAGACGCTCGCCCGGGAAGCGCGCGGAGAGCGCGGCGCGGCGCGCGGCCGTCTGTGCGGCCTGGGCGATCGGCTCCAGGTCGCGCAGTTCCGTGTCGGCCCAACCCGACTTCATGTTCTCGGCCAGCTCGTCGGAGACGCCCGGGTACAGGCCGTTCTTCCGCTGCTTGATGGGCTCTTCCGACTCTTCCGGGGTCTCCGGTGTGAGCTCGTCGGCCACGGTCATCCTCCTAGATACGGCACTGGACCCCCTCCATCGTACGGTCGTACATAAGGGGGCCCAGGGGCGAAGGACCTGTTGCGGGGCCGATCGCCCGCCGTCGTCGCCGGCCTAGTCGAAGCGGGCCGCCAGCAGCACCACGTCCTCGTCGCCGTCCTGCTCGGCCGCCCCGTCCGGCAGGACCGTGCGCAGCACGTGGTCGGCGATCGCGCCCGGATCCTGGCGCAGCTGTCTCGGCACCCCGGCGGCGGCCGCGTGCAGCCGGGCGAAGGCGCGGTCCACGGGGGCGCCGGTGCGGTGCAGCAGGCCGTCGGTGTAGAGCAGGACGGTCTCTCCGGGCTGCGCCTCGACCTCGACGCTGGGCGCCTCCCAGCAGGCCAGCATTCCCAGCGGCGCGGAGACGGAGGTCTCCACGAACTCGGTGCGCCGCTCGCCGACCAGCAGCGGCGGGCAGTGCCCCGCGCCGGCCAGGGTGATCTTGCGCAGGGCGGGCTCGCAGTAGGCGAACAGGGCGGTGGCCGAACGCGCGGGTTCGGTCAGCCGCAGCAGCAGCTCCAGGTCGGACAGGACGGCGACGGGGTCCTCGCCCTCCATCACGGCGTACGCCCGCAGGGAGGCGCGCAGCCGGCCCATCGCGGCGACGGCGCTCGGGCCGGACCCGGTGACGGATCCGACGGCGAGGCCCAGCGCCGCGTCCGGCAGCGGCAGCGCGTCGTACCAGTCGCCGCCCGCGCGCGGTCCGGTGCGGTGGCGCGCGGCGAGCTGGACGCCGGGCACCCGCGGCAGCCGGGACGGCAGCAGTTCCTCGGCCATCGTCTTCATACACGCGCGGGTGCGTTCGAGCTCCACCAGCCGGGCGAGGTGCTCGGACGCGTACCGGACGTACAGGCCGGCCAGATGACGCTGGCGTCCGCCCGGCTCGGCCGGCTCGTCGTAGAGCCACACGGCCGCGCCGAGCCGGCCCTGTGCGCCGTCCGCCTCCAGCGGGAGCGCGTAGCTTGCGGCGTAGCCGAGGCGGGCGGCCACCTCGCGGTGGCGGGGGTCCATGCCGTCCCCGGCGAACAGGTCGGGCTCGGCGATCTCCCCCTCGCCGCCGGGCAGTCCGTCGAGGATCCGGCCGTAGGACAGGGCGCTGCGCGGCACGGTCTCGATGTGTCCGAGGTCGGCGCGTCCGAGGCCCAGGCCGATCGTGGTGTCGGGGCCGAGCCGGTCGCGGGGCTCCAGGACGACGAGGCCGCGCCGGGCGCCCACCAGGGCGGCTCCGGCGTGCAGCAACTCCGTCAGGGCGTCCGTCAGCGCGTCCGTGCGGGCCAGGCGTTCGGTGAGTTCGTGGAGGGTGGTGAGGTCCGAGACCCAGCCGGCGAGCCGGTCGGTCAGGACGGCTCCGGCTCCGGAGGGGGCCAGGGGGGCGGCGGGGGCCGCGGGGACCGTTGGGGAGCCCGGGGAGACGGGCGCGGGCGGGACAGTGTGTGCGGGCGAGGGAACCGCTGAATCGATTCCAGCCACTTTCGGAGGGTGAGGGGCGTTCATGGCGTCCGGCTCTCGGACCGGAGCGTATTGCTCAAAAGCATCGCAAACCCCCATGTCATGCTGCGCCGCTAGCGGTGTCTCCACATGTACACGCACTCGTGAGGGGATGTCCAGCATTGTCCTGCTGGGAATACTGGTGTCCGCGGGCTCTTTGGGGGAATCACGCACGGTTCTTCCGGCTCCCTTGCCAAAATACAAAGTTGGCTTAAAACTGCCTCGGGTAACGGGTGATTGCGGTCGACTGGGTTTGCTCGACGGAGCGTCACAGCGGTCGTGATGGGTACGTACTCGGTAAGGGCCAGGGGACGTCGGGAGCTCGTGGGGAGCCTCCCGGAACCTGGTGACCGCACCGGGCGTCATAGTCATCGACGACCGTGCCCCATCCTCCCGTGGCGGAGGCGGAGAGAAATACGCGCGACACCAAACGCCAGACTTCGCCACCCCACGCCACGCCCAGGCATTAGATGGACGCAAGTCGGCGGAGCGGCCGCGGAAGCAGCCGCCACCTCGACCCCGAGGGGTCCCCCTTGTCCAGGACAGGGGTGTGATGCGCCACAAGGTACGCACAGTGAAGTGATCGACACATGTTGTGATGTGACCCACGGTGTTGCCAGCGGTGCAACGGAAAGGACGAGCGCTCATGCGCGAGATCCTCGGAAAGCGACGCAGGCTCCTGTCCCGGCGCGGCGACGGAGGGCCCGAGATGCTCGACGCGGCCCTGACGTTCGCGACGCAATGGCAGTGGCCCGTCCTCCCGGGGGCGACGGCGGACCAGCGGAGCACGTCCCGCTGCACCTGCCCCGACCCGGAGTGCACGGTCCCCGGCGCCCATCCCTTCGACCCCGGCCTCCTCGCGGCCACCACCGACGCGCGCATGGTGCGCTGGTGGTGGGGCAACCGGCCGGCGTCGCCGATCATCCTGGCCACCGGGGGCACGGCTCCCTGCGCGGTCAGCCTCCCCGCCCTCGCGGCCTCGCGCGCGCTCGTGGCGCTCGATCTGCAGGGCATGCGCCTCGGCCCGGTGGTGGCCTCGCCCACCCGCTGGTTCCTCCTGGTGCGGCCGTACTCGATGGAACAGCTCGGCGAGCTGCTCTACGCCAAGGACTTCGTCCCGGGCTCGCTGCGCTTCCACGGCGAGGGCGGGTACATCGCCCTGCCGCCGTCGCAGACCGGCCGCGGCGACATCCGCTGGGAGCGCGCGCCGCTGCCCGACTCGGCCTCGCCCTGGGTGCCCGACGTCGAGGCCGTGGTGGACGCCGTCGTCGACGCCCTCACTCGTACGGGTGTGAGCGCCCCCGAGTTGTAGGGGTGTCGGGCGCGCGCCGGTCCGGACGCCGGTGTTCGCCCTCTATCTTCCGCTGTATGAACCTTCGTCTCCTCGCCCTCGGGGGCGTCGTGGCAGGCGCGATCGCACTGCCTCTGGCCATGGCGTCCGCGGGGCCGGTCGGCGACGAGGGGCGCGCGGCCGATGCTGCCGTCACCCGCGCGCTCGACATGAGCGACCCGCGCGCCGCCGAGGCGTCCGGCCCGCACGCCGCGCGAGGTCACGGCCTGCCGGGTGCGCGACGTCACGGCCCGCCGGGTGCGGAGCGCGCCGACCCCAAGGCGCCCTCCGTCGCGCCGTCGCGGTCCCCGCTGCTGCTCGGCCTGGGGCTGGCCACCGCCGCCCGCTGCGGCCCCGAGCTCACCTCCCCCGACGGGGTGGAGGCGCAGACCTGTGTGCTGTCCCAGGGCGAGGACACCTGGGCGCGCACCTACTACCGCAACGCCACCGGGCGCGCCCTGGACGCCTTCCTGAGCCTCCTGGGCCCCGCTGAACGCACGGTGCAGACGAACTGTGCGGTGGGCGCCGAGGACGAACCACAGTCCTGCGAGACGCCCCATGAGCGGAGCCGGGGGCAACTGGCGGCCTACACGGCGGTCGCGGAGTTCGCGCGAGCATCCGACGACGGGCCGCTGCTTCTGCGTTCCGGCAGCAACTCGCGCGCCGACACGGGGAGTTGAGGTGCACTGGCTCCGTGTGTACGGATTCGCGTACGAAAAAACCCGGTTGCTGGCGACGGGGGATGCACCAGCAACCGGGCTACTCGAACGGTAACAAGAGATCGGCCCCACGCAAATTCGATCTCTTGTTTTCGTCGGCTTTCCGGACACGGGCGAGTCGGCGCTTCTGGCGTCGACTCGCCTTGTGCGAACGGTAGTTGTGAGAGAGCTCACCCGGGACGCCCGCACCCGAACGCTGAACGCCCCTTCAACGAGGCCCGGTTGGGGTCGGGTGGGTCAGAGGCCCGGTTGGGGTCGGGTGGGTCAGCTGAGCGTCACCTGTCGGTTGGTGAGGCCGCCACGCGCGCGACGCTCGTCCGCCGTGAGCGGCGCGTCCGAGGCCAGGGCGACCGCGAGCCGCTCGGCGAACTCGGCGGCCGGCTTCTCCACGTCGTCTGCGGTGACCGCGCTCGGCAGGTCCCACACCGGCACCGTCAGACCGTGCGCGCGGAAGGAGCCCACCAGCCGCGTGCCCTCCCCGAGCCCGGCCCGCCCCGCCGCGTGCAGCCGGGCGAGGGCGTCCAGAAGCTGCTCCTCGGGGTACGGCATGACCCAGCGCAGATGGTTCTTGTCCGGCGTCTCGCACCAGTACGCGGCGTCCACGCCGCTCAGCTTGACGGTCGGGATGGCCGCGGCGTTGGCCCGCTCCAGGGAGGCGGCCACCTCCGGCGCGGCGTTCTCCGGGTCCGGCACCCAGAACTCGAAGCCGCTGTGCACGACCGGCTCGAACGCGCCTTCGGGGTCGAGCAGATCCTGCATCCGCGGACCGTCGGCCGGAGCGCGGCGAGCCTGCACCGGGGTGCCCGGGTCCGCTTCCAGGGCGCGCACCAGGGTGTCGGCCAGGTCGCGGCTGATGTCGCCGGAGGCCGTGTCGTTCTGCAGGCCCAGCAGCACCGAGCCGTCGTCGCGCCGCAGGGCGGGCCAGGCCATCGGCAGCACCGTGGCGAGCGTGACCGACGGGACGCCCGCGGGCAGGCCGTCCTTGAGGGGCAGCTCCACCGTGGCGGCCGGCACCAGCTCGCGCAGCGCCACCCAGTCGCCCTCGCCCGGCAGCCCCTCGAAGGGGCGCTGCACCAGCTCGGTCAGGGCATGCGCGGCGGCCCGGCCGTGGCATGCCTTGTAGCGGCGGCCGCTGCCGCAGGGGCAGGGCTCCCGCGCGCCGACGACCGGGATGTCCGCGTCGGTGAGCTGCGGCCGCTTGGCCTTCGTTGGGGGTCGCTTCTTGGCCACTGGGTGTCTCCCGGGTACGGCTCGTCTGGTACGCCGGGAGCCTAGCCGCTCGCACGCTCCGTCACCGGAACCTGTGGACGATGCAGGGCTCGTGGACAGCGCGCGCGGGGACGGGACGAAGCCGGCGGACGACCCGCTCGGCGACGGGAGGCGCTGGTGGACGACGCGCGCGGCGACGGGAGGAGCTGGGGGACGAGGCGCGTGTCGCACGGGACGAGGGCCGCAGGTGGACCACGCGGGCCCCGCCTCGTGCACAGGCTCTGATCAGTCCAGGTCGTCGAACGCGTCCGCGAAGCCCAGGCCGGGCAGCGAGGCGACCGTGGGGGCCGCCACCCGGGACGCGAAGTCGTCGCGCCGGCAGCCGGCGTCGGGGTCGTACACGTCGGCGTGGACGACGACCCACACCGTGACCTCGCCGCGGGCGTCGTCGCGCACGCCCCAGTCGTCGGCCAGCGCCGTGATGATGTTGAGCCCACGGCCGCCGTGCGCGGTGACGGACGGGGTCGCCGGGGCCGGGCGGGTCGGGCCCCCACCGTCGGTCACCTCGACCACCAGCCGGCCGCCCGGATCGACGTGCCAGGCGGCCCGGACGTCGCCGTCCCCGGCCAGGGCGTCGCCCAGCGGTCTGCCGTGCTTGCAGGCGTTGCTCAAAAGTTCGGAAAGGATCAGTACGGCGTCGTCGATGACCGATTCCGGCACCCCGCCCCTGCGCAGCTGATCGCGCATGCGGTGTCTCGCGTTCCCCACGCCCGCAGGGCCATGGGGTACGGCCATGCTCGACGACGCGGGCACCTCCTGTGCCACCACCAACGCCACCCCCGAGACCTCCTTCGCCCCACGCCACGGTGTGGATGCCCCATTGGCCTGTACCGGAAACCGGCCAACGCGGGTCCGGGGACGCATTCGGATCGACCGAACACGTACCGAACGCGCCGGAGCACTCCCCGTGAGGGGCTTGTCAGGGAGTGGCTGGATCTGGACGGTATGGCTGAGAACGGAGAATGCTGTAGGTGGTGCCGCGGGTCAAGATGTGTGGATGGGGCTTCTGGGACTCGTGGGACTTCTGTGACGTCCCAGAGGTGCCCGTGGGCGCCCCGGGTGCCCGCCTCAGCGGCCCAGGCGTCGCAGGGTCGCGCGCGGGCGGTTGGTGATGATGGCGTCGACGCCCAGGCCGACGCAGAGATCGACGTCCGCGGGTTCGTTCACCGTCCACACGTGCACCTGGTGGCCGGCCCGCTTCAGGCGCTCGATGTAGGCCGGGTGGTTGCGCACGATCCGGATCGAGGGGCCGGCCACCCCGACCCCCGCGGGCAGCCGCCCGTCGCGCAGCCGCGGCGAGACGAACTGCATGAGGTAGACCGCCGGGATCGTGGGCGCGGCGGCGTGCACGCGATGCAGCGAGCGCGCCGAGAAACTCATGATCCGCACCGGTGACTCGGCCGCCGAGGCCGGCGCGTCCAGGCCGAACCGCTTGAGCAGCGTCAGCAGCCGCTCCTCCACCTGTCCGGCCCAGCGGGTCGGATGCTTGGTCTCGATGGCGAGCTCGACCCGCCGCCCCGCGTCGGAGACGAGCTCCAGCAGCCGCTCCAAGGTCAGGACCGACGTCTCCTCGCGGTCCTCGGGCCGGACCTCCCAGTCGGGGTCCTCCTCGCGCGCATGCCAGGCCTCGTGCGCCTCCTTCGTCTTCCAGGAGCCGAAGTCCAGTGCCGCGAGGTCGGCGAGCTCCAGGGCGGAGACCGCGCCCCGTCCGTTGGACGTACGGTTGACGCGGCGGTCGTGCACGCAGACGAGGTGACCGTCCGCGGTCAGCCGCACATCGCATTCGAGGGCGTCCGCACCGTCCTCGATCGCCTTCTTGTACGCGGCCAGGGTGTGCTCCGGGGCTTCCTCGGAGGCGCCTCGGTGGGCGACGACTTGAATGTGGTGCTGCCGTGCGTGAGTCACCGCGTCATCGTGCCACCGCGGGCCCGTCGTCTGAGAACCCTCTGAGATGTTTCGAAAATGCGCGCTTATTGTGCGTAATGCCCCTTATAAAGAAAGACCGGGGACCCACAGGCACCGCTTATGGTGCTCTGACGGCCCGTGGGAAAAGCTGAGACGTACAAAAGGACATGCACAGCTTCAGCGCGCCGGGTCGAGGACGAAGCGTGCGACGCAGCGCGCCGAGCGCCGACGAGCATGACCCAGCGCGACCCAGTGCGACCGCCGAAAACAGCCGTGGATCGAGGAGAAGAGCTGTGAGCACCGAGAACGAGGGCAAGAGCGAGGGCACTCAGGTACCCCCGGCCCCGTCCGCACCCCCCGTGCCGGTGGAGTCTCCCTCGGCCGCCTCGCAGGCGCCCGCGCCGGACACCGGCGCACCCACCACCCCGCTCCCGGCGACGCCCCCGCGGGCGCCGGACGCCGGCCGGGTGGGACCCGCAGGTGCGAGCGGCGCGCCCGAGGGGGACTGGCCCCCGCCCAGCCCGCCCCGGACGGCGTCCGTTCCGTCGGCCCCGGCCGACGGCGACTGGCCGCCGCCGACCGCCCCCCGCGCTTCCTCCGCGCACGAGCCCGCGGCGCCCCAGAGCGCCCCGGCCCCGGCCGCCCCCGGACACGACTGGCAGAGCCAGCCCCCGGCGACCCCGCTGTACGCCGACGCCGGTGCGGGCACGCACGCGTACGGGGACCCCGGCTCCGGTGCGGGCACGCACGCGTACGGGGACCCCGGCTCCGGAGCCGGTGGGGCCGGTGGGGGCAGCGGAACCATCTGGGGAGCCTCCTACCAGCAGCCCGCGCCCAAGTCGGGCCGCGGTCGAGGCGGGCTCGTCGCCGCGGTCCTGATCGCCGCGCTGGTCGCCGGCGGCCTGGGGGGCGGACTCGGCTACACCCTGGCCAAGAACGACGACAACAGCGGCTCCACCACCGTCTCCGCCTCCACCAACGGCGGCGACGTCAAACGAGACCCCGGCACGGTCGCCGGCGTGGCCGCCAAGTCCCTGCCCAGCACGGTCACCATCGAGGCCCAGTCCAGCAGCGGCGAGGGCGGCACCGGCACCGGTTTCGTGTTCGACACCCAGGGCCACATCGTCACCAACAACCATGTGGTCGCGGAGGCTGTCGACGGCGGCAAGCTGACGGCGACCTTCCCCGACGGCAAGAAGTACAACGCCGAGGTCGTCGGACACGCGCAGGGCTACGACGTCGCCGTCATCAAGCTCAAGAACGCCCCCTCGGACCTGAAGCCGCTCACCCTCGGCGACTCCGACAAGGTGGCGGTCGGCGACTCGACGATCGCGATCGGCGCCCCCTTCGGCCTGTCCAACACCGTCACCACGGGCATCATCAGCGCGAAGAACCGCCCGGTGGCGTCCAGCGACGGCTCGGGCAGCTCCTCCTCCTACATGAGCGCCCTGCAGACGGACGCCTCGATCAACCCGGGCAACTCCGGCGGCCCGCTGCTGGACGCCTCGGGCAACGTCATCGGCATCAACTCCGCGATCCAGTCCACCGGCGGCGGCGGGCTGGGCGGCACCACCCAGTCCGGCTCCATCGGCCTCGGCTTCGCCATCCCGATCAACCAGGCCAAGTACGTCGCCCAGCAGCTGATCAAGACCGGTCAGCCCGTCTACGCCAAGATCGGCGCGTCGGTCTCGCTGCAGGAGGGCTCGGGCGGCGCGAAGATCACCGAAACGGCGGAGGGCGGCGCCTCCGCGGTCGAGTCCGGCGGCCCCGCGGACCGGGCCGGCCTCAAGCCCGGCGACGTCATCACCAAGCTCGACGACATGGTGATCGACAGCGGCCCGACCCTCATCGGCGAGATCTGGACCCACCAGCCCGGCGACAAGGTGACGATCACCTACGAGCGCGGCGGCAAGACCCACACCGTCGACCTCACCCTCGGCTCCCGCAAGGGCGACAGCTGACCCACGCGCGCGTGCCTCCCCGGGCGCAGCGACCACTGCTCCCCACGCGCGCGTGCTCACCCCCTGGGTGGACCACGCCCCCGCAACCAGCTCGCGCCCGGTGCGCTCTACCCGCTCCGCCCCAGGTGAGCCGGGGCGCGGGTGGGTTGCCCGAGCGGCCTAAGGGAGCGGTCTCGAAAAACGCGAGGGTGTGACACCGTTCCGATGGGCCCGGGTGTCGACCACTCCGCAGGTCATAGACGTGCTGGTCAGAGGGGGCGCCTCTCGATGAGGGGTTCCCCTTCTGCGCGCGAGCTGTCTCACCTTGATCAGGCTCTGTCACGGTGTGACTCAGTGCGCATGGACCAGACGTGGACCGGAGTCCGGCCCAAGCGAACCACGTACCCGCTGGTCAGCACCCCCTTGCGGTCGGGAGCCGGGACCGTTGCCCAGGACCGCGCGAAGGGGAGTTGGCGGCCTCTACGTACGTGAGGCCGGAAGCGCCGAGACGCGGCAACGAGTGAGGCGGTCTGCCGGAAGTGTGGCTTCCGGCAGACCGCCTCTGCTCGTTGTGAGGCAGCGGATCAGAGGAGCGCACCGTCGGTGATCTGAGTGGCTGTGCCGTTCTTGACCACGACCTCGGCCTCCACGCCCTTCTTGGCGGCCTTCTCCAGGTCGGCCTCCTCGCAGGGGGCGTCCACCTTCGAGCCGGCGGTGCCGCAGATCTGGCCCCCGCCCAGGATCACGGTGTCCTCGGCGAGGAAGAAGGCCTGCTGCTCACCGCCGGAGCCCTGGGCCGCAGGACCGTCGACCAGGTACTTGCCGGGCGCCACGTACCGCACGATGCCGTGCCAGGTGCCGCTGACGCCCTTGCCCTTGTTGAGGCCCTCCACGACGGTCTCGCCGGAGTCGGATGTGCTCCCGGAACCGGACGTGCTGCCACCGCCGGACGTGTTCCCGGAACCGGACGTGCTGCCACCGCCGGACGTGTTCACATGACCAACTCGACTTCACTGAACCGGGGTTGATGCTCCCGCCAAACGCCGGGGGCATCGAGGGTTGCCGATCACCTGTGCGGGGTGCTGGCGGAGTGCCAGCCGGGCCGCTAGGTCGTTGCCCCAAGGGCTCCAGATCGTGCGGAACACAGGGCGTAGGCGATCGCAAGAAGGTGTCATCCCCTCCCCGCCATGGGGGTGAGGATGGCACCTGTTGGGCGAACGGTGTGGGGTCGAGCATGATCAGGGGGCCGTATGCTGGCCGGCAACTCGGGCAGGCTGTGATCCCCTGATCGCGCTCGACGCGGGACCCGAACCGGGGAGTTGGCCGTGGAGCCGACCGCCCCGGCCACAGCGGGAGCCTTCCCGGCCATGATGCTCGCTCTAACGGCGCGACCGGCGTAGCCGGGGCCAGAGCGGGCCGAAGGCAGGAGCGTCGGGCCCCGGCGGTGAGCCGGGGAGTGCGCGGCGAGCGGAGCGAGCCGCCTTGAGATCCCGTACAGAAGGTTGTAACTCTCAGCCGGGCTGGAGATCCCGTAGAGAAGGTTGTAACTCTCAGCCGGGCTGGGCATGGAGCCAGCGGAGGCTAGGGGCCGGCGCTAACCGGTCTCTGGGTGATGCTCATGCTCATGGGGAGGGCCGGCACCCGAGACGAGAGCCTGTGGACCCCGTGTGGACCATGCTCCCCGCTTCGAGCCCGCGCCCGGTAGTCTGTACCCGCTCCGCCCCAGGTGGGCCGGGGCGCGGGTGGGTTGCCCGAGCGGCCTAAGGGAACGGTCTTGAAAACCGTCGTGGCAGCGATGTCACCGTGGGTTCAAATCCCACACCCACCGCAGGTGAACGGCCCCTGACCGGGCAACTGGTCGGGGGCCGCTTCCGTGTCCGTTCACCGTGATCGCCCGGTGTAACCCGAGGTTCACCGCTCAGCGGCAAGCCGCTGCGCTACTTCGGTGATCCGCCCGCGGTGTCGGGAAGGCCGTCGTCGTGGGTGTCGGCTATGGGTTAGGCGAGGGTGAAGTGGCTTCATGGCTCGACATCCGGCTTTCGACGCGTACGAGGTAGCTGCGATCGGAGACACGGAAGACCTTTCGTCGCTGCCGCCGGCGCCCGGCTGCGGTGAGGGCCTCTTCATACCCGTCGACGATGCGAAGCAGTGCGGCCACGGCTTCGGCCTCGGTCCCTTCGAGTTCCCTGTGGACGCCATAACTCGAGGCTTCCGCTTGACCCCGAGCTTTCACGACGGCCCATCGGGGCATGGCGTTCGCCAGTCCGTGAGACGACGTGAGCCGCGAAGTCCCGTACTCCGTCGCGCAGTCGGCCCGAACCCGGTCTCGGGCTGGGTGATCTTGGCGCGGGAGATATCGGAACGGGGAACGACCCGGTCTCGCCTTCCGGAACCTCACGAGGCGCGGTGGCCGGCCCCCTAGGATGGCGGGCGGGGCGGGGCTGTAGCGCCGTGGTCGTCGCGCGCGGTCTCCAAAACCGTGAGGACGCCGGTTCGAATCCGGCCGGTTCCGCCTTCCCGCCGTATCCGGCGGGCCCGCCGTGACCGTTTCTTGGTCCGGCGCGGAGATGATCATTGCCGTTTCTTCATCCCGCCATGGGCCGCGACGATGTGTCGTTGACGGACCACCGACGCGTGCTTCGGAGGTTTCGTTCGGCCGTGTCGTCGGCCGGCGTGCTCGGGAGCCGCTCGTCGCATCCTGATCGATCCCAAGGAACAAGTGTGTCTCGTTCATCCCGCGCCGCCTCGGCGGCCCGCGTCATCGGCACGTTCGCGGCGTCGGCCGCACTCGCCGTCGGCACCGCCCACACGGCCCTCGCGTGCAGCATCGGCGACTTCTCCGCGGCCGCCGTCTGTGACGCGCACGGCAACGGCGTCATCCGCGTCACCGACAAGGACTCCTCCGGCACGCCGGCCACCGTCTCCCTGTTCCTCCAGTTGAACCAGCCGTTCAACAACCTGCGCCTCGTCGACACGAAGAAGATCGAGCACCCGACCGGGCACGGCGTCACCGTCGATCTCGTCCCGCTGGACTGGTACGCGGGTGAAACGTTCCAGGTCCACATCAAGGCGGGCGACCAGGTCGACGACGACATCGAGCCGCTGGTCGTCGTCCAGGACGAGACGTGCGCCAGCGCCGGCCCGTCTGTCCCGGCGTCCGCCACGCCGTCCGGCCGACCGTCGACGGCGCCCCCCGCGTCGTCGCCTTCGGCCTCCTCCGCGCCGGTTTCCGCTCCGGTCTCCGCGTCGGCTTCCGCTCCGTCGTCCTCCGCCTCGTCGAGCGCGCAGGCGCCCGCGGCGCCGGGCGGTGGCGCGCCGTCGCCCGCAGGCGGTGGCACCGTCCTGGCCGAGACCGGGGCGGACGGTCGTACGCCGGTGGTCGGCGGCGTCGCCGGTGCGCTGGTCGTCGTCGGGGGCGGCATCGTCCTCGCACTGCGCCGTCGCAGGGCGCCGCACTCGCACTGACGGCGGACGGACCCGGGCGTCAGCCCGGTGTGTCCGGTGCGTCTGGTGCGTCTGGTGCGCCCGGTGCGTCGCGGGTCAGGCGGTGGGTGGTCAGGCGGTGGGTGGTCATGCGCGCCGCCGAGGCGAGCGTGCCCCTGGCCTCCCTCGCCGTCAGGCCGGTTCGTACGGCGGCGGCGATCAGGTCCTCGGTCAGTTCCGGGCCGATGCCGTCCTCGAAGGCCCGGCACGCCGCCCAGAACAGCCGGGTGTTGCGCTGCCCCTCGTGGGCGGCCAGGACGAACTGGACCAGACCGCGGCCGTGCGCGTCGCCCGCCGTCGAGACGGCGCCGCCGGAGCGATGCGGGCGCGGCGGCGGCAGCAGCAGGCGCAAGAGGGAGCGGGGGCAGGGCGCGGGCGCGAGGCGGGCGGTGCCGGGGGCGGTGGCGTAGACGCCGTGTGCGGTGCGGGAACCGGGGCCGACCAGGTACCCGCCGGCGCCCCGGATGTCGATGCCGGGGGCCAGGCGGCCGGCCGAGTTGGGGACGACGACGTCCGGCGGACCGGTGAGCCACAGGTGCCGGCCGCCGGACGGGGTGAGGACGATGATCGTCGGCGGGACGGTGAACCGGTGGCGCAGAGCCAGGGCACGCAGCGAGGCCGCGGAGTCCGTGTCCGACTTGATGTCCAGGTCGACGCCGATGAGGTGGTGCGGGGGCAGGCCGCAGGCGATGCCGTAGCCGGTGGCCCAGGGCGCGGCGCCGAACAGTTCGCGGATCCGGGCCGGGTCGGTCGAGGCGTCGTAGACCCCGTGGCCGAGGCGGCCGCACTCGCCGTGGCAGGGCGGCCCGGCGGGTACAGGGTCGTCGCGGTGGGGGGAGCGCAGGGCGGGGAGTTTCGTCCGGGACAGCGGGATGACGGCCAGGCCGCGTTCGGCGGCCGACAGGGCGTGGGCGAGGGCCAGGGTGGCGGCCTGCCGGGGATACCGGTCGGTGGAGGCCATGCCCTCAGTGTCGTACGCATGTTCGATAAAGGGAAGGGGGGCGGGCGTCGGCGTGCCGGAAGGCGGTCGGGTGCGGCGGAACGACGGTGGCACGTCGTCCCGCGCCGCCCTTCTTCTGCGACGGCCGCCTTGACAGCCGACGCAATCTGACGGACAGTCAGAAACCGTCTGGAAGGAGCGCCGTTGTGGACGACGACGACCATCTCCACCTGCGGCTCAAGGCCTTCGAGGGCCGCCCCGCCGCAGTCGCCGGTGGCGGCCGGGACCCCGTCAACGCGCCCATGATCCGGCACTGGTGCGAGGCGATGGGCGACGCCAACCCGGCGTACACCGGCCCCGGCGCGATCGCCCCGCCCACCATGCTCCAGGCGTGGATCATGGGCGGTCTGAGCGGTCACGAAGGACGGGCGCGGGCCTACGACGAACTGCTCGCCCTCCTCGACGCGGCGGGCTGCACGGCCGTCGTCGCCACCGACTGCGAACAGGAGTACGCGCGTCCGCTGCGCCCCGGGGACGAGGTCGCCTTCGACACCGTGATCGAGTCGGTCTCGCGACGCAAGACGACCAGGCTGGGGGCCGGTCACTTCGTGACGACCAGGACCGACGTCCGCGTGGACGGAACCCTCGTCGCCACCCACCGCTTCCGCATCCTCAAGTACGCGCCCGTCGCACGGGAGCCGGCACCCGGGACGGGGGCCGTCGAGCAGTCCGAGCACGGGAACGGAGACGTGGGGGCGTCCGAGCACGGGACGGCGGCGGTGGAGCGGTCCGGGACGGAGGAAGCCGCGGTTGGGCGGTCGGAGTCGGGCATGGGGGTGGTGGAGCGGTCGGGGTCGGGTAAGGCGGCGGTGGAGCGGTCGGGGTCGGGTAAGGCGGCGGTGGAGCGGTCGGGGTCGGGTAAGGCGGCGGTGGAGCGGTCGGCGTCGGGTAAGGCGGCGGTGGAGCGGTCGGCGTCGGGTAAGGCGGCGGAGCGGTCGGAGCTTCGGCCGCGGCCCGTCGTCAACCGCGACAACGCCGGCTTCTGGGCGGGAGTGCGCGACCACCGCTTCCTCATCCAGCGGTGCGCCGCCTGCGACACCCTGCGCTTCCCCTGGCTGCCCGGCTGCAACGCCTGCGGCTCCGCGCAGTGGGACACGGTCGACGCGGGCGGCGAGGGCACGGTCTTCTCGTACGTCGTGATGCACCATCCGCGCTTCCCCGCGTTCTCCCCGCCCTACGCGGTGGGCCTGGTCGAGCTCGCCGAGGGCGTCCGCGTGATCAGCGACGTCGTCGGGGTGCCCTACGACAAGGTGCGCATCGGGATGCCGGTGGCGCTGGAGTTCCAGGTCTGCGACGACGAGCTGACGCTGCCCGTGTTCCGCGCGCGGGAGGGTGCCGCGTGAAGGCCGGGGACGAGCTCCCGCCGCTGGAGATCGCCGTCACCCGGACCCTGATCGTCGCCGGCGCCGTCGCCTCGCGGGACTTCCAGGACGTCCACCACGACCCCGAACTGGCCCGGCGCAAGGGGTCCCCGGACATCTTCATGAACATCCTGACCACCAACGGCCTGGTCGGCCGCTACCTCACCGACTGCTTCGGCCCCTCGGCGGTGCTCCACAAGGTCGCCATCCGGCTCGGCGCGCCCAACTACCCGGGAGACACCATGGTGTTGAGAGGCAGGGTCGAGGAGGTCGACGGCGACACGGCCGTGGTGCGGATCACCGGGGACAACGGCGTCGGCCGGCATGTCACGGGGACGGCCACGCTCACCGTCCCGCAGGAGGCCGGCGCGTGAGCGTGCGCACGCGGGACCTGCTCGGCGGCCGGGCCGCGATCGTCGGGATCGGGGCCACGGAGTTCTCCAAGGACTCGGGGCGCAGCGAGCTGCGGCTGGCGGCGGAGGCGGTGCGGGCGGCCCTGGCCGACGCGGGCCTCGCGCCCGCCGACGTGGACGGCCTGGTGACCTTCACGATGGACACCAGCCCGGAGATCACCGTGGCGCAGGCCTGCGGCATGGGCGAGCTGTCCTTCTTCTCCCGGGTCCACTACGGCGGCGGGGCGGCCTGTGCGACGGTGCAGCAGGCGGCGCTGGCCGTGGCGACGGGCGTGGCCGAGGTCGTCGTCTGCTATCGCGCCTTCAACGAGCGCTCGGGGCGGCGCTTCGGGTCGGGCGTGCGGCACCGGGAGCCGTCGGCGGAGGGGGCGGCGCTCGGCTGGTCGCTGCCGTTCGGGCTGCTCACGCCCGCCTCCTGGGTGGCGATGGCGGCCCAGCGGTACCTGTACGCCCACGGGCTGAGCGCGGAGGAGGCCTTCGGGCCCGTCGCCGTCACCGCCCGGCGGCACGCGGCGGCGAACCCGGCGGCTTACTTCCACGAGCGCCCGATCAGCCTCGCCGACCACGCGGCCTCGCGCTGGATCGCGGAGCCGCTCAGGCTGCTGGACTGCTGTCAGGAGACGGACGGCGGTCAGGCGCTGGTCGTCACCTCGCTGGAGCGGGCCCGCGACCTGCCGCGGCCGCCCGCCGTGATCGCGGCGGCGGCGCAGGGCTCGGGCCGGGCCCAGGAGCAGATGACCAGCTTCTACCGCGACGACCTGACGGGGCTGCCGGAGACGGCCGTGGTCGCCCGTCAGCTGTGGCGCGGGTCGGGGCTCGCGCCGGCCGACATCGACGTGGGCATCCTGTACGACCACTTCACGCCGTTCGTGCTGATGCAGCTGGAGGAGTTCGGCTTCTGCCCCCGCGGCGAGGCGGGGGCCTTCGTGGCGGAGGACCGGCTGCCGCTCAACACCCACGGCGGCCAGCTCGGGGAGGCGTACCTCCATGGGATGAACGGCATCGCGGAGGCCGTACGCCAGCTGCGCGGCACCTCCGTGAACCAGTCGCCGGGGGCCGCTCGGGTCCTGGTGACGGCGGGGACCGGGGTGCCGACGTCGGGTCTCGTCCTCACCTCGGACGGATGAGTCCCGGGCGTCCGGCCGACACCGCCGGGTGTCCTGCACGGCGGGAGTCGTGCCCCGGACCAGACGGCGGGAGTCGTCTCCCGGTACCAGATGGCGGGAGTCATTCCCCGGTACCAGACGGCGGGAGTCATTCCCCGGTACCAGACGGCAGGAGTCATACCCCGGAACCAGGGGGCATCCCGCAGTGGGCGGGGACTTCTCGTCCACCTTCAGGAGGTGGGGCCGGCACCACCCCTACAACCTGAGACGGACCCGCCTTCGGGACCTGCGGGCGATCCGCGCGGACGGGGCGCGAACCTAGCGTGGAGCCATGACCCCACCCGTCTGCACCAGCGCTTCGAACGGCATGACGCGGCCCGCGCCTTACCCGTCCTTCGCGTCGTACGTCAGGGCCCGTCAGCCGGTGCTGCTGCGCACCGCCCGGTCGCTGACCGCGAACCCGTGCGATGCGGAGGACCTGCTCCAGTCCGCGCTCGCCAAGACGTACGTGGCGTGGGAGCGGATCGAGGACCACCGGGCGCTGGACGGCTACGTCCGCCGGGCCCTGCTGAACACGCGCACGTCGCAGTGGCGCAAGCGCAAGGTCGACGAGTACGTGTGCGACGAGCTGCCGGAGCCGGATCCCGTCATCGGGGCCGAGGACCCGGCCGAGCAGCAGGCGCTGCACGATGCCATGTGGCGGGCGGTCACGAAGCTTCCCGCGCGGCAGCGGGCGATGGTCGTCCTCAGGTACTACGAGGATCTCAGCGAGGCCCAGACGGCCGAAGTGCTCGGCGTCTCGGTGGGCACGGTGAAGTCGGCGGTGTCACGGGCCCTGGGCAAGCTCCGCGAGGACCCTGAGCTGGGACTTGTTCGATAGCGCGCCGACCTGGTGTGCTGACCTGGGCTTTGTCGTGACGTGATCGATCACCGTCAGCTAGTGACATACCGCGCGGTATGTGCGCAGAATCAGCGCAACAGTTACCACCGCGTAGGCAATGTCGCCGCCCTGGGAGGACCCCGTGCTCAGCACCATGCAGGACGTACCGCTGCTGATCTCCAGGATCCTGACCCATGGGGCGAAGATTCACGGAACGTCGCAGGTGACCACCTGGACGGGCGAGGGCGAGCCGCGCCGACGCTCCTTCGCCGAGATCGGCGACCGCGCGGCCCAGCTGGCGCACGCCCTGCGCGACGACCTCGGAGTGAGCGGCGACGACCGGGTCGCCACGCTCATGTGGAACAACGCCGAGCACGTCGAGGCCTACTTCGCGATCCCCGCCATGGGCGCCGTGCTGCACACCCTGAACCTGCGCCTGCCGGCGGAGCAGCTCACGTGGATCGTCGACCACGCCGCCGACAAGGTCGTCATAGTCAACGGCTCCCTGCTGCCCCTGATCGCACCGCTGCTCCCGCGCCTGCGGACGGTCGAGCACGTCGTGGTGTCCGGCCCCGGCGACCGCTCCCTTCTCGACGGCGGCCACGCGCGCGTGCACGAGTACGAGGAGCTCCTCGCGGGCAAGCCCGTCAGCTACGACTGGCCCGAGCTCGACGAACGCTCGGCGGCCGCCATGTGCTACACCTCGGGCACCACGGGCGACCCCAAGGGCGTGGTCTACAGCCACCGGTCGATCTACCTGCACTCGATGCAGGTGAACATGACCCAGTCGATGGGCCTCACCGACCAGGACACCTCGCTCGTCGTCGTCCCGCAGTTCCACGTCAACGCCTGGGGCCTGCCGCACGCCACCTTCATGACCGGCGTCAACATGCTGATGCCGGACCGCTTCCTGCAGCCCGCGCCGCTCGCCGAGATGATCGAGAGCGAACGGCCGACCCACGCGGCGGCCGTCCCGACCATCTGGCAGGGCCTGCTCACGGAGCTCACCGCCAGGCCGCGGGACGTCTCCACCCTCACCCAGGTCACCATCGGCGGCGCGGCCTGTCCGCCTTCCCTCATGGCCGCCTTCGACGCGCTGGGCATGCGCGTCTGCCACGCCTGGGGCATGACCGAGACCTCCCCGCTCGGCACCGTCGCCCGCCCGCCGGCCCACGCGGTCGGCACCGACGAGGAGTTCGCCTACCGCATCACCCAGGGCCGCTTCCCGGCCGCCGTCGAGGCCCGGCTCACCGGCCGCGACGGCGAACGCCTGCCCTGGGACGGGAAGTCCGCCGGCGAGCTGGAGGTGCGCGGCATGTGGATCGCGGGCGCCTACTACAACGGTCCCGACGCCGAACCCCTGCGCCCCGCCGACAAGTTCAGCGAGGACGGCTGGCTGAAGACGGGCGACGTCGGCAGCATCTCCCCCGACGGCTTCCTCACCCTCACCGACCGCGCCAAGGACGTCATCAAGTCCGGCGGCGAGTGGATCTCCTCGGTGGAGCTGGAGAACGCGCTGATGTCCCACCCCGACGTCATGGAGGCGGCGGTCGTCGCCGTCCCGGACGAGAAGTGGGGCGAGCGCCCGCTGGCCACGGTCGTCCTCAAGGAGGGCTCCACCGCCGACTTCGCGTCCCTGCGCGCCTTCCTCGCCGCCGAGGGCGGAATCGCCAGGTGGCAGCTTCCCGAGCGCTGGACGATCGTCGAGGCCGTCCCGAAGACGAGCGTGGGCAAGTTCGACAAGAAGGTGCTCCGTAAGCGATACGCCGAGGGCGAGCTGGACATCACCCGCCTCTGAGCCCGGCGTCGGACCACCGCACGCACCTCCGGCCGGGGCACCCACGCCGGCCCGGGCAGCGGTACGCCGGACGGGCAGCTCGCGGCGCCTGTCCGGCACACCTGTGCCAGGGCTGGCTGACCGGTCGCGCCCGCCGGGCCGGCCGCTCCGGCGGCGGAGGACGTCGAGCCGAAGTCGTCGGCGATGAGGGGGAGCAGCGGGGCCGCGAGGCAGATGTTGGCGGCCGTGACGGCGGTGCGTAGCGCGATGAGGGTCAGGGGGGAGGTTCGGCTGCCGGCCCGTGGCCGGGGTCGTGGTGGCCCGCTGTGGGGCGGCGGTGGGCGTGCGGGCGGCTGCGGACGACGCGGGCGACGCGGGCGACCCCGTCGGTCGGTGGTCCCGTCGGTCGGTGGTCCTGGTTGTTGTTCGCCCACGGCGAGCGCACCCTCGCCCCGCGGCCCGTCGGTCCGTGGTCCCGTCGGTCGGTGGTCCAGTTGTCAGTTGGTGCCGATCCGGGCCAGCAGGTCCACGATCCTGCCCTGGACCTCGGGGCTCGTCGACCGCTCGGCGAGGAAGAGGACCGTCTCCCCCGACGCCAGCCGCGGCAGGTCCGCATGGTCCACGGCGGCCGTGTAGACGACCAGCGGGGTGCGGTTGAGCTGCCCGTTCGCCCGCAGCCAGTCCAGGATCCCGGACTGCCGCCGGTGCACCTGCATCAGGTCCATCACGACCAGGTTCGGCCGCAGCTGCCCGGCGAGGGTGACGGCGTCCGCGTCGCTGGCCGCCCGGGCCACCTGCATCCCGCGTCGCTCCAGCGCCGAGGTCAGCGCGAGGGCGATCTCGGCGTGCTCCTCGATGAGCAGCACCCGCGGCGGATGCTGCTCGCTGTCGCGCGGCGCGAGCGCCTTCAGCAGGACGGCGGGGTCGGCGCCGTAGGCCGCCTCGCGCGTCGCCTGCCCGAGCCCGGCCGTGACCAGGACCGGCACCTCGGCGGCGACGGCCGCCGCGCGCAGCGACTGCAGCGCGGTGCGGGTGATCGGCCCGGTCAACGGGTCCACGAACAGCGCCGCCGGGAACGCGGCGATCTGGGCGTCGACCTCCTCGCGCGAGTGGACGATCACCGGACGGTAGCCGCGGTCGCTGAGCGCCTGCTGCGTGTGGACGTCAGGCGCGGGCCACACCAGCAGCCGCCGCGGATTGTCCAGCGGCTCGGGCGGCAGCTCGTCGTCCAGCGGCTGCGGCCGCGGCGGATCCGCCACCTCGACGGCCCCACCGGGACCGTCCAGCGGCTCGGGCCCCTCGGCGGCGTTCTCGTCCGGGGCTCCTATGGCGTACGACCGTCCGGCGCCGTCGGTGCCCGGACCGCCGGGCACGAGCCGCGACTGCCCCGCGAGCGAGGGGTGGGTCTGCGGCCCCGGCGTCGCGGCGGCCTGCGGCTGCGGCGTGACGACGGCCTGCGGCGCCGTGGAGACCGGCGGGACGCCCGTCCCCAGGGGCCGCCCGGCCTGGGGCGGAAGAGGCGGAAGGGGCTGCTCGGCCGACGGGTGCGGCCGGCCCGCCTGCTCCGGGCGGATCGCCGGATCGGGCGGGGTCCCCAGCTTGCGACGCCGCCCGGAACCGCCCGGGGAGTGCGGGGCGGGGGTGGCGGAGGCCGACGGCGCCTGCGCCTGAAGCACCTGCTGAGCCTGTTGAGTCTGCTGGGCCTGCTGCGGCGTCTGCGCTCGCTGCGCCTGCGCGGCCTGCTGCACCCGCTGAGCTTGCTGCGCCTGCGCCTGCACCTGCGCCTGCACCGGCTGCCGGGTGAACGGCACGCCCTGACCCAGGGTCCGCACGCTGATCGCGCGCCCCTGGGTGGAGTTGGGGTCCACGGCCGGCGCGGCCGCGGCCTCGGCGGGCAACGGCTGAGCGGCGCGCGGCTGTCCGACGGCGGCTTCCGGCGGGAGCGGGGTGCCTCCGCCCGGGGTCGGCGTGAGCGGGGCGGCCTGCCCGGGGGCGGCCGTGCCGCTGGGCGCCGGGGCGCTCGGGACGGTCCCGGGCGCGGCTTCGGCGGGGAGCGGCTGGCCCGGCCCGGGCGCCTGCGGCGCGACCGCGGCCACGGGTGCGGACGGGGGGACCGGGACCGGCTGTGCGCCGGCGACGGGCTGCCCGGCCTGCGCCTGCGCCTGCGCCTGCACCGGTGCCTGGGGCTGTGGCGGCTGGGCCTGCGCCGGGACGGCCGCTTGGGCCACCACGGGTCCGGCCTGCCCGGGCGCGCCGACGGCTTCGGCGGCCGGCTGGGCGACGGCTCGACGACGACGGCCGGTGGGCGCGGTCGTCGGGTGCGGCTGGGGCGGGGTGTGGTCGTCGGACTGGTCCTGCGGGACGACGTCATGCCGTCCGTGGTCCGCCGCGGAGCCATCCATGGATCCCTGAACAGGCGCCTGTCCCTGTCCCTTTGCCTGTGCGGGGATCGGAGCCTGCACCGGAACCGGACCGTGTGCGGGGACGG
>NZ_JBHVYK010000081.1:0-8771 GCF_042880855.1 Streptomyces sp. NPDC058291 | reverse complement strand
GGGGCTGCACCGGAACCGGACCGTGTGCGGGGACGGGGGGCTGCATCGGAACCGGACCGTGTGCGGGGACGGGGGGCTGCATCGGAACCGGGGCCTGCGCCGGGATCGGGGCCTGTGCCGGGACATGGACCGCTGCGGCCTCGGGAAGCCCTCCGGCGCCCGGAACCGCTCCAGCGCCCGGCGCGGGAAGGGGACCCGCGCCCGTAGGGGGCACCGGCCCCACGGCGCGGGCCTGTTCCGCCGCGCTCGTGCCGCCGGAACCGCCGGGGCCGCCGGAACCGCCGGGGCCATCCGTCACCCGGTCCGCCGCAGCGGGCGGCAGGGCGAACACCGCGCGGGGCCCCGCCTCCTGGGCTGCGGCGCGCTCGTTCGCGGCGGCCAGGGCACGCCGACGGCGCCCCGTCGGCTGCCCGTCCTCCGCCTCCGCCGCTGCCTCGGCCTCGGCCTCCGCGACCGAGCCCGAGCCCGGGGCCGCGTTCGACGTGCCCTGCGGCTGCGCCGACGCGCTCGCGAGCGCCGGCAGAGCGGCCGGCAAGGCGTTCTGGGACGGCGACGGCGACTGCGGTTGCTGCTGCTCGTCCGGTGTGGGCCGGGCCCGTCGTCCGCCCGGGACGGGTACGCCCTGCGGCGGGACCGTGCCGCCGAGTCCCGTGCCCGAGGCGGCGGTTCCGGCCGCGTGCTCCGCCGCGGTCATGACGGCGCCCTCGCTCACACCCCCGTCGGCCCCCGCGTCCCCCACGACGGCGACCTCGGCCGACCGCCCGCGCCGCCGCCCGGTGCCGCCGGAACCCTCCGCGGCCTCCGCGCCCTCGGCCTCGCCCACCGCGGGCGGAAGCTCGCCCGGGACCTCCGGCGCGGCCGGGCCGCGCCTGCGCCGGCGTCCGGTCGGAACCGACGCCTCCGGGTCCGCGCCGCCCTCCGCGCCGGGGGCCGGAGCCTCACCCTCCAGGAACGCGTCCACGGAGGCCCGCCGGGCCCGCCGACGCCCGCCGGCGCCCTGCTCGCCCGGGACCTCGTCCTCCGCGCCCGCGCCCGGACCGGCCGCGAGGGCGGGCAGCGCCGTGGCCGCCGGAGCCGGGACGGCCCCGGCCCCGCCGCCCAACGGCACCTCCAGCACATAGGCGCTGCCGCTCATGCCCGGCACCTCGTGCGTCTGCAGCACCCCGCCGTGCGCCCGCACGATGCCCCGC
This sequence comes from Streptomyces sp. NPDC058291, assembly GCF_042880855.1. Classification (NCBI taxonomy): domain Bacteria; kingdom Bacillati; phylum Actinomycetota; class Actinomycetes; order Kitasatosporales; family Streptomycetaceae; genus Streptomyces; species Streptomyces sp. NPDC058291. The sequence continues at coordinate 7,581 of NZ_JBHVYK010000081.1, read as the reverse complement.
ACGATCGGCTCGTGCACGGGGTCGCCGCCGGCGTACGGCCCGCGCACCTCGATGCGCACGACCTCGCCACGCTGGGCGGCCGCCACCACGACGGTGTTGTCCATGTAACCGCCCGCCGAGACGGGCGCGTTGCCGGTGGCGTCGACGCCCGCGACGTCGGCCACGAGGTGCGCCAGCGCGGTCGCGAGGAGCCGCGCGTCGACCTCGGCCTCGATGGGCGGCGCGTGCACGGCGAACTGGACCCGACCGGGCCCGATGAGCTCGACCGCGCCGTCGACGCCGGCCGCGACGACGGCGTCGAGCATCACCTTCGTCCGGACGACGGTCTCCGCCCCCGTGTCCAGCCGCTGATACCCGAGGACGTTGTCGATGAGCGTCGTGATCCGCGAGTAACCGGCCGACAAGTGGTGGAGCACCTGGTTGGCCTCGGGCCACAGCTGGCCGGCGTCGTCCGCGGCGAGCGCGGCGAGCTCGCGGCGCAGCTCGTCCAGCGGGCCGCGCAGGGAGTCCCCGAGCAGGGTGAGCAACTGCTCGTGCCGCCCGGCGAGCGCCTCGTACCGGTCCTTCTCCCGTTCGCCGAGCGCGGCGTAGCGATCCTCGCCCGCGGCGAGTTCCTCCTCGTGCCGCTCGCGCAGCTCCTCCAGCTCGGTGACGTGCTGCTGGCGCAGTGCGGTGAGGTCGGAGGCGTGCTCCTCGGAAAGCTTCTCCAGCTCCGCCGTGTGCCGCTTCTCGACGGAGTCCTTCTCCTCTGCGAGGGCGTCGAAGGGCCGCCGGTCGGTGAACGTCATGACGGCGCCGACGAGCTGGTCGCCGTCGCGCACGGGCGCGGTCGTCAGGTCGACGGCGACCCGGTCCCCGCTCTTGGACCACAGCACCTGTCCGCGCACCCGGTGCTTGCGCCCGGAGCGCAGCGTGTCGGCCAGCGGCGACTCGTCGAACGCGAAGGGCGAGCCGTCGGCGCGCGAGTGCAGCACGAGGTCGTGCAGCTCCTTGCCGCCGAGGTCGCTGGCCCGGTATCCCAGTATCTGGGCGGCGGCCGGGTTGACGAGCACGATCCGCCCGTCGGTGTCGGTGCCGACGACGCCCTCGGAGGCGGCCCGCAGGATCATCTCGGTCTGCCGCTGCGACCGCGCCAGCTCGGCCTCGGTGTCGACGGTGCCGGAGAGATCGCGCACCACGAGCATCAGCAGCTCGTCGGAGGCGGACGGGTAGCCGTAGCCGTCGTAGGCCTGCTGACCGTTCTCGAGGTTGGCGCTGGTGACCTCGACCGGGAACTCGGTGCCGTCGGTGCGGCGCGCGATCATCCGGGTCGGCTTGGTCTGGCCGCGCGGGTCCATGTGGTCAGGCCGCCGCATGGAGCCCGGGATCAGCTTGGAGTCGAACTGCGGAAGCAGGTCGAGCAGCCCCCGCCCCACCAGCGCCGTGCCCGGAGTCTCGAAGGCCTCCAGCGCGATGGTGTTCGCGTTGACGACGGTCCCGTTGGCGTTGACCAGCAACAACGCGTCGGGAAGCGCGTCGAGTATGGCTGCGAGGCGAGCAGCGCCTCGGGATGGCCTGCTGCTCACGAGTCGCTTCCTCCCTGTTACCGCACTTTGCCGACCGCTCGGGCCATATTGCCAACCGGTCCGCAGCGTGTCACGCGAGGGAGTCTAAGGGCTGGGGCCCCGTCGGCGACGCCGGATGAGAGGGAGCTCGCACGACGAAGCGGCACAGAACGTATGTCCGTGCCCGTCCCCACCGGCCCTGTCGCCCGTCGGCCTGCCGCTGAGCCCGCTCGACGCCCGATTCGACGGCCCCGCGAAGTCGCGGGACCTTCGCGCGACCTTTACGGAACGGGTGCTTCCGCCCCGCACCGCCTGTACGCACCTGCCGGCACCCGAACGAGGACGCCCGTCCTTCCGCCCCCGCTCGGCCTCCGGGGTGGGTCCGAGCGGGTCAGCGGCCTGCCGGGCGCAGATCGGGCAGCAGCGGCACGAGCCGCTCCCATCGCTCGATCTCGCATCCGTCGCTGCGGTCGTACGCGGCGTCGACCGGCCGCCCGGCCCAGCGTCCGGTGACGTGCGCGGTGGCCGGCCCGCCGTACCGCATGGTGCAGACGCCGTCCTCGGGCACGGGCGCGAAGACGTCACGGCCCCACCGGGTGTCCCGGTCCACCGCGTCGCACGCACCTGCCGGATCCGGGTGACTGCCGCCGCCGGGGTGGCAGTACACCTCGAAGGTCCCGTCCACCCCCGCACCGGCGTGCCGGACGGTGACGGTCAGATGATCGCCGGAGACCTGGTCCTCCTCCCGGACCGGCGGCGGCGCGAGGGACACGCCGTCGCCGACGTACGACGGGACGGTCGTGAGCGCGTCGGCCGTGCCGGCGTAGGCGGCGCCGGGGCCCGCGCCGGAGGCGGCGATCACGGCGGCGCAGGCGGCTGAGGCGGTGACGGCGAACCGTCGGAGCGGGGTGACCTGGAACATGACCGTACTAACGCCGCACGGCCGACGACGTTGCGCTCCGGCAACGCCTTTGCCCTGCGACCCGGGTGCCTAGTAACGTGGAGGCCGATTGGTGACACCCCGCTCGACTGTGTCATCATCTGCACGCACCACTCGCACACACGCGAGCGGTTGTGCTGGAGGCGTCGCCTAGTCCGGTCTATGGCGCCGCACTGCTAATGCGGTTTGGGACTTCAATCCCATCGAGGGTTCAAATCCCTCCGCCTCCGCTCGAACACCGAAGCCCCGGTCCACCCGACCGGGGCTTCGTCGTTCGCTGGTGCGGGCCGCCGCCCCCGAGACCCCCCAGAAAGTGCGTTTCCGCAGGTCACAACGGGTATGGCAAACGGATTTCACATGTCGGCGGCAGTCATGTAATGTTCTTCCTGTCGCCGCGAGCGGGCCGGAAGGGCCGGAAGCGAAGGCAGAAAAAACCGAATAACAAGCACTCGTAGCTTAACGGATAGAGCATCTGACTACGGATCAGAAGGTTGCAGGTTCGAATCCTGCCGAGTGCACACAGGTCAAAGGCCCCGGAGAGATCCGGGGCCTTTGGTGTTTCGAGGGCGTACAGCAGCGAAGTACAGCAACGGGTGATGTCAGGCCTTGATGTCAGCCCGTCTCGCTGCCGTCCATCGCCGCCGACAGCTTCCCGAGCGCGGCGCGCACCTCCTCCTCGCTCGCTTCCGCGTAGACCTCCATCGTCATGGCGATCTGCGAGTGACGGAGGATGCGCTGTGCCACCTTCGGGTGGACCTTGACGGCGACGAGGAGCGAGCTGCACGTGTGCCGGGTGTTCCGCAGCGGGATCACACGGAGGCCGGCGCGGCGGGCCCGCAGGGCGAACATGCGGGTCAGGTTCCCCGGCTCGATGGGCGTCCCGTACTTCGTCGTGAAGACCAGGCCGCGGGTGTCCTGCCAGAGCTCCCCGGCCGCCTTCCGGTCCCCGGTCTGCTGAGCGTGGCGCATGCGGAGCGCCTTGAGGCAGAACGCCGGGAGGGGAAGGGAGTCGCCCGACTCCCCAGAGACGGACGAACCGCAATCCGTCGAACTGCTTCAGCTGCGCGGGCCGGTCGACGCGTTGCCTACAGGTTCCTCCGAGCACGCTGTGGCTCGGGGTGTCGGCGAGCGCGGACAACCGAGCCGGCGGATCAGCCCATCGAAGCCCATCGGGCCCGGACCCTTCGAGTGGTTGTTCGGTCCCTGCACGAGGACCGTTGCCCCCGTCCCGCCTCGGCGGTCGCTTGTCGGCTCTGCCGCTCGACCCGGGCGGCTACATCACGACCGACCGCCTCAGGCGTCGAGTTGGGCGCACTCGCGAAAACGTGCCGGGCGTACTCGGCGCTCTGGAGCATGGCCGGCAGAACAACGCACTGGAACGAGCGAACCAGCCGAGCAGACCGCACCGCGTCATCAAGGACTGCCCCAGCGGGAGCCTCCGGGTCGGACGCGACGACCGTGTCCGGCGCAGCTTCAACGGCGACCAGGAGGTCACGCACTTCACGAGAGGTCGACTCGTCGAGGTCGAGGGCCAGCGACAAGCGCCCCAGGACGTCGAGGCTGGGAACCATGCGCCCGTTCTCAACCTTCGACACGGTCGGTTGCCCCACACCAGCCCGCTGCGCCAGCACAGCACCTGTCAGACCAGCCTCTGTACGAAGCCCCCGAAGACGCGCCCCAAGCGCCTTCATCAGCTCCCGCCGCTCACTCCCCGTACCCAGGGTTCTACACCACTGAGCGGAGGGACCTGCCCTCAGTAGGGTGCCGAGTCAGCGGCAGAGCTCCATGATGGTGTCATCGAAGTCTGGGAACTCGCGGGTCGCCTGCTCGATAACGTCAGCTGCCGGCTGCTGCTGGTCGGCCGCGAATCGTTCCGCGACGGCCATGAAGTCGAGGTTGAGCGACGGTGTCCAGTCGGGTTCGTCTGAGTTGGCTGCTTCACAGGGGCCGAAGCCGCCGGCCAGCAGCCACAAGAAGGCACCCAGATCACGTGCCACGACACCGGTCTCACCTTCGGAACCGAGGTGGACCACAGGCTGATCGACGAGCGGGCGGCTGGGTCGGATCAGCCAGAACGCCGCGTATCCGCCCGAGCCGTCCTGCCCGAACACGCGGAATAGGTCGCCACTCAGCTCTGCATTCCCCGTCCAGGCCCGGAACCAGTCGGTGGTCTCCTCCGCCGACAGGAACGCCGGGAAGGCTTCGAAGTCGACCCCCGCGCCATCGTTGTAGTCGAACGGGAGCGCCAGCGCGGCGGCGAGGGCAGCTGGGAATTGTCGATCATCGGTATGGATCACGTGGACAGGCTAACGACCAGCCTGTACCTGACGACTGCTGAGGATTCGCCCCGGCCGGCCAGATGCCGGTGGCGAGACCATGATTCAAACTTTCTCTACTGGTTCAAGGCGGCTCGCTCCGCTCCCCGCGCGCGGCCCGGCCCCCGGCCGGGCCTTCGCTCCTGTCTCCGCCCCGCTCCAGCCCGGCCGGGGGCCGAGCCACCACACAGCATTCAGCCGCTATCCGTGAGGGCAGGGATACGTCGCGGCTGGGGTGGTCGACTCCACGGCTTTACGGAGCCACCTCGGGCCGAGCCGCGCAGATCATGACCCCGACATCGTGCGCTGCCGGCCAGGTCCACAGAATTCCGGACGCGCCCGAAGCTTATGGGCCATGATCACTCGCGGCCAGAGACAGCTCCAACCTGAATCTCTATTCACTGGCCGCGACTTACAGGCATTCTCTCTCTTCAGGCGATTTCCCGTATTCACCCACGAGGCACGACCACGTTCCAGATTCGCTGGGATCTGTCCAAAGAACCGACTCTTCCTTGATCCTCGGTGCTGCAGGTCGGCCCGTTCCTGGCACTACAGGAAGTCCAACCGAGTAAAGCTCGACGTAGACAGTTGGGATTCGATAGGCCATTTCGTAGAGGATTTCCGCCTCAGATTCCAGCGGGTCCACGCTAAAGCCTACCGTCATGCCCGATTCGTCCCGAAGGGAGATTTCTACGTAACCTTCCGAATTCGGATTCGAATATGCAACAGTGGGCTTTTCCTCAGTACCCATCGAGAGGTCGCGAACTACTCTCTCGACAAGTTCTTTTAGGTTCGACATGAGCGAATCCTTGATCGCGAAGAATGACCACTTCAAGGGCCCTCACTTCGAGGCCCCTGAAGGGAACAGCCATCGTATGTCAGATCAACGTCACCGTAAAGTCGAAGACGGTCGTGATGTACTTCTCTCCGCGAGTAATCGGAAAGTGCTCCTTGACCGTCAGAACGTAATGACTGGTGTTCACTCGGAATGACGAGTGGACCAAGTAACTTGACCCAACGGCACCGTGACTGTCGGAATAGCCAAAACTCCGGCCATTCCGCGTTGCCGTGGCACTCTCGGACATCGGCCCAGTTGCCTGCGCCGCCGTAGCAGCATTCAATTTCAGACCCCAGGCGAAAGTCATATGATCGCCATCATGATAGCGAACCTGCCCGGTGAGGTGCCCGTAAGCCGAGTCGCCGCGATAATCGGGCGCCTGAGGGGAAAAGAAGTGCGTGACCCCCAATGCGGCCGACTTTTCAACTGCGCTTACTTCTCCGTCAGTAACGGTCTGACTCTCACTGTGTTCCGTCACGGTAACTGCGACCGCGCGGAGCGGCTCCTGAGAAGCATCGTCCGCCTGCTCGACTGCGGAAGCGGCGCCAGTCAGCGTCGCCACGGCAAGCAGAGCAAGCGCTAAGCTTGTCACTCTCCGCGTGATTCTCAATTCTCTCCCCCAAAGTTGCCTGGTCAGTGGCCAACGTTGGGAATCTAACCATTGCGCAGAGGGCATTCAATCCCTTAGGGAGAGTCTCAAATCACGGATCCGCGAGGCAACCGTCGCCCTGCCTTTTGCATCGCACCCGCCACACTTGGGATCCGTCACGCTGCGCGACCTAGCTGCCGTGGCAGACCGTACGAGCTTGAACCACTGCAACCCTGCCAACTACTACACACCGACGAACAGCAGCGCTCAACCGCGAACGCCTGCGGACCGTCAGCGCAGGTGAGAATCGCACCAGCCCAAGGCAGCGTCCTGGTCCAAGTTGCTTCGGGACGAAGAGGTCATCAGGCAAGGTGCTACCCCCCATACGCTTCCGCTGGCGGGGGCTTGATCTGGGCGACAGCGGACAGCGTGGCTCAGGCCGGCGGGGGTGCAGCGAGGCACACGCGCGCCTGCACGGTCGGATGACCCGCCATCGAGGCTGACTGTCGCTGGCTTAGGCTCAGGCACTCCGGGGCCCAGCTCCGCCAAGGGACGTTCGAGGCGAGGAGACCGTGCCGTTCGCGTGCCAGATCCTGCAGGGAACAGCGGGGACTCGTCACGGGTGCGACCACGCTCCGACACCACTCCGCCGCAGGTCAGCGCGGCAGCAACCCCCAAGAAACCCGAGCTTCCCACGGTCGCTTCGAAGCGGACGGCGAGTTTGTCGTACCGCGTGGCGACGGCCCGGTGGCGCTTGAGGCGGTTGATCCCGCACTCGACCGCGTGCCGCTGCTTGTAGTCGTCCTTGTCGAACGTCGGCGGTCGCCCGCCACGCGATCCGCGCTTGAGCCGGTTACGGACACGGTCCGCTGGCACCGGGATGGTGGCCTTGATCCCGCGTCTGCGCAGGTAGGAGCGGTTGCTGCGAGAGTCGTACGCCTTGTCGGCGCGCACCCGGTCCGGACGCTTGCGCGGCCTGCCAAGTCCCAGCCTCGGCACCCGGATGGCTTCCAGGACCGCTTCGAACTGCGGGGAGTCGCCCCGCTGCCCGGCCGTGATCACGACGGACAAGGGCTTCTGGCCTTGCTCGACCGCGAGGTGGATCTTGCTGGTCAGTCCGCCCCGGGATCGTCCGAGGCCATGGTCGGCCGGCTCGACGAAGACACCGCCGGGCGGTTCCTTCTGCAGGTCCCCCTTTTCGCCGCTCCGGCGGCGTGCTGATGGGCCCGGCAGACGGTGGAGTCGACGTTCACGTCCCAGGTGATCAGGCCTTTCGCATCGGCCTCGGCCTGGAGTTGGGTGAGGATCCTCGCCCAGGTCCCGTCCCGCTGCCAGCGCCGGAACAGGTCGTAGAC
>NZ_JBHVYK010000080.1:0-37192 GCF_042880855.1 Streptomyces sp. NPDC058291 | reverse complement strand
CCCCCCCCCCCCCCCCCCCCCCGGCGCCGGGGGGGGGCGGGGCCCCCTGGCCCCCACTATTGACCCCCCTGCGGGGGGGGCGCCCCCCCCCGGGGCGGGCCGGGGCGCCCCCCGCGCCTGCGGTCAGCGACTCCTCATGCCCCGCACAAGCGGCGGAACTTGCGCCCGCGCAACCGGGCCGGGCAGCGGCTCGTCCGGCCCGCACGGGTGCTCGTCCGGCCCGCATGGGCGCACCTCCTGCCCGACGACCGCGGACAGTTCGACACCGAGCCGCTGTGCGGACGTCAGGACCACCCCCGACTCCGGTTTCCCGCAGGGCGGTTGGCGCAGCACCTCGCGCCCGGGGGCGAGCCGAACGCACGTGTTCCCTCCGCGTGTCGGTGCGGACCTCCGGTCCGGCCCCGGGAGCACCGGCCCCACGCGTCGGGAGCCGACCTCACCCCGGTGCGGTCCGGCGCCCCGCACGGCTCAGGACTTCCCCTCCCCCGGGCCCGCCACCGGAGCGGTGAGGTCCTTCTCCTCCGGGAGCCTGTCCACGTCCACGCCGCGGACCTGGGACAACTCGTGCTTGAGGGCGGCGAGTTCGGCTCCGCCGGCCATGTGGTTGGTGAGTTCTTCGAGGCTGACCTGGTCGCGGGAGGCGGTGAGCTCCATGGTGCCCAGGCGCAGGACGCTGAAGTGGTCGCCGACCATGTAGGCGTGGTGGGGGTTGTGGGTGATGAAGATGACGCCGAGGCCGCGGTCGCGGGCGGCGGCGATGTACTTCAGCACGACGCCGGACTGCTTGACGCCCAGGGCGGCGGTGGGCTCGTCGAGGATGAGGACGCGGGCGCCGAAGTAGACGGCGCGGGCGATCGCGACGCACTGGCGCTGGCCGCCGGAGAGGGTGCCGATGGGCTGTTCCAGGTCGTCCAGGACGATGCCCATGTTGCGCAGTTCCTCGTCGGCGGTCTTCTTCATCCGGTCGATGTCGAGACGGCGCAGCGGCCAGGAGCCCTTGGTCATCTCCGAGCCGAGGAAGAAGTTGCGCCACACCGGCATCAACGGGACGGTGGCCAGGTCCTGGTAGACGGTGGCGATGCCCCGGTCGAGGGCCTCGCGCGGGGTGGAGAAGCGCACCGGCACGCCGTCGACGAGGAACTCGCCCTCGGTGTGCTGGTGCAGGCCGGAGACGATCTTGATGAGGGTGGACTTGCCGGCGCCGTTGTCGCCGAGCACGCAGGTCACCTGGCCGGGGTGGACGGTCAGACTGACGCCGTGCAGGGCACGGATGTTGCCGTAGGACTTGCCCGCGTCGCGCAGTTCGACGATCGCCCCGTCCGCGCCCTCGGCGACGACGTCGGCGATGACGGCCCCGTGGGCGCCGGTGTGGTTGCTGGATGTCATGGGGGTCACCTCCGGGTCGCCGCGCGGCTGACCCACAAGTTGATCAGGACGGCGCCGAGGAGCATCACGCCGAGGAAGGCCTTGAACCAGTCCGGGTTCCAGCCGGCGTAGACGATGCCCTGCTGCACCATGCCGAACATGAACGCGCCGAAGACCGGGCCGATCGCCGAGCCGGCGCCGCCGGTCAGCAGACAGCCGCCGATCACGGCCGCGGAGATGTAGATCAGCTCCTGGCCGACGCCCTCGCCGGACTGCACGGTGTTGAAGGTGAACAGCTGGTGCATGCCGACGAACCAGGCGCCGAAGCCGACCAGCATGAACAACGAGATCTTCGTGAACGTCACGGGCACGCCGACCGCCCGCGCGGAGTCCTTGTTGCCGCCGACCGCGAAGATCCAGTTGCCGTACTTGGTGCGCAGCAGCACCCAGGTGGCCAGGGCCGCGAACACCAGCCAGTAGACGATCGTGATCTTCACCTGGACGCCGCCGACCTCGAACGACGAGGCGAAGACCTTCCTGGCCTGGTCGAATCCGTCCATGTCGCTGATGTCGTCGGTGGCCACGTTGCCGGTGACCAGCTTGGTGACCGCGAGGTTCACGCCCTGCAGGATCAGGAACGTGCCCAGGGTGATCAGGAAGCTGGGCAGCCCGGTCCTGACCACCATCCACCCGTTGAAGAACCCGATCCCCAGGCTGACCAGGAGCGCGACGACCACGCCCACCCAGACGTTCATGGTGAGCTGGTAGCTGAGCATGCTCGCGGTGAGCGCCGAGGTGATCACCGCGACGCCGGCCGACAGGTCGAACTCGCCGCCGATCATCAGCAGCGCGACGGGCAGCGCCATGATCCCGATCGTCGACGACTGGTAGAGGATGTTCGCCATCGCGCTGCCCTCGCGCACCGGCGGCGCCGAGATCAGGAAGAAGACGTACACCGCCACCGCGCCGAGGAACACGCCCACCTCGGGACGGGCCAACAGGCGCAGCGCCAGGGGGCGTTGCGCGGTCCGGCCGTCACTCTCCCTGCGGCCGGGGGCCGGCGGTGTCCCCACCGCCGGCTCGGCGTGCCGAGTCATGCTCATCACCGGGTGCCCTTCGCGGCGTAGGCGGCCACCGCGTCGACGTTGGACTTGTCCACGAAGGCCGGACCGGTCAGCACCGGCTGCTCCCCGCCGCCCATGTAGTTGCCGTTGTTCTTGTAGAGCCACAGCGAGTCGATCGCCAGGTAGCCCTGCAGGTACGGCTGCTGGTCGACGGCCAGCTCGACGGTGCCCTTGCTGATGGCGCCGGTCAGGTCCTTGTTGAGGTCGAAGGTGGCGATCTTGGCCTTGCTGCCGGCGTCGGACACCGACTGCGCGGCGGTCAGCGCGATGGGCGCGCCGAGCGTGACGACGTGGTCGACGGCCTTGTCCTGGCTGAGCTTGGCGGTGATCGTCGACTTCACGGACGGCATGTCGGTGCCGTTGACGTAGAGGTTCTCGATGGATCCGGAGAACGTCTTCTTCACGCCGTCGCAGCGCTGGGTCAGGCCGATGTTGCCCTGCTCCTGGATGACGCAGACGACCTTCTTGGAGCCCAGCGAGTTCAGTTTGTTGCCGAGCGCCTCGCCGGCCACCGTCTCGTCCTGGCCGAAGAACTCCAGCAGACCGAGCTTCTTCCACTCGCTCACACCGGAGTTGAGGCCGACCACGGGTATCTTCGCGGTCGTCGCCTTGCCTATGACGGTCTTGAGGGCGTCGGGCTTGGCGAGGGTGACCGCGATGCCGTCGACCTTCTGGTCGATCGCGTTCTGCACCAGGTTGGCCTGGCCGCCCGCGCTCGGGTCGGCGGAGTACACCAGCTTGACGTTGTCCTTGGCCGCGGCGGCCTCGGCCCCCTTGCGGACGATGTCCCAGAAGGTGTCGCCGGGCGACTGGTGGGTCACCAGGGCGACCGTCATCTTCGGGGTGCTCGCCTTGCCCGCGGAAGCGCCGTCCGCGCTCTCCTCGGACTTCTTTCCGCCGGAGCTGCTGGAGCAGCCTGCGAGGGTCAGGGCCACCGCCGCGGCCATGGCCACGACCGGGGCGATTCTGCGCGAGCGGGACGGAGAAGAGCTGTCCATCTTTCCTGCACCTCACTGTGCTACGGGGGAAACGACGGGGAAGGGGGAGGGCGATCGCGAGGATCCGGGGCCCCGTTTCTCCTCAGATTGGGGCCTTGGGGCCGGGTCCGCGACTGTTCAGGAGTCCCGGACTCGGCCCGTGCGCTGCTGGGACGGGATCCAATCCCGTGACGGGCCCGGTGTCAATACTTTGTTATGACATCATTTCACGTGCAGGTCCGAATGTTAGAACAAAGTATTGACACGGGTGGTCCGCCGGACCTACACCTGGGAGACGCCAGACCGCCGGGCCGCCGTGCGGAGCCTCGCGCGGGACCCGGCCGGCCCGGCCACGGCGTGCGATCACGACGGGACGCATCGGAATCGATCTCTACCCCCTGCGAGGGCGCGTACCCCTCGCGCGAGCGGTGACGTCCGGAAAGCAGGTGCCCCGATGGCCAAGGCCGGCGACCGTGCCCGAGCAGTGCCCGGCTCGGCGCTCGACGCGGTGCACTTCGCGCTGGACCGCAGCAGCCCGGTACCGCTCTACCACCAGCTCGCCCAGCAGTTGGAGGCGGGGATCGAGCACGGCGCCCTCGCCCCCGGCAACCTCCTGGGCAACGAGATCGACCTCTCGAACCGCCTCGGCCTGTCCCGCCCGACGGTCCGCCAGGCGATCCAGTCGCTGGTCGACAAGGGCCTGCTGGTGCGCCGCCGCGGAGTGGGCACGCAGGTGGTGCACAGCCAGGTGAAGCGGCCGCTGGAGCTGAGCAGCCTCTACGACGACCTGGAGGCGGCCGGACAGGGCCCCACCACGGAGGTCGTGCGCAACGAGCGCGTGCCGGCGCCCGCGGACGTCGCGGCCGCGCTGGGCGTCGCGGAGGGCAGCGAGGTCACCCTGCTGGAGCGGCTGCGCGCCACGCACGGAGCGCCGGTGGCGTTCCTGTGCAACTACCTGCCGCCGGCGCTCCTGGACCTCGACACCGAACGCCTGGAGTCGACCGGCCTGTACCGGCTGCTGCGCTCCGCGGGCATCACGCTGCACAGCGCACGCCAGACCGTGGGAGCCCGCTCGGCCACCGTCGAGGAGGCCGCGCTGCTCGCAGAGAAGGAGGGAGCGGCCCTGCTGACCATGCAGCGCACGGCGTACGACGACACCGGGCGGCCGGTGGAGCACGGGACGCACGTCTACCGCGCGTCCCGGTACGCCTTCGACTTCCAGCTGCTGGTCAGAACCTAGGCGGAGCCGGCCGGAGGCCCCAGGGGGCGGACCGCCCGCGCCGGCCTACCTCGGGGCCATCCGCAGCGCGCCGTCCATCCGGATGGTCTCGCCGTTGAGGTAGTCGTGGTCGACGATCGACAGCGCGAGCTGCGCGTACTCCTCGGGTCGGGCCAGCCGGCGCGGGAAGGGCACGCCGGCCGCGAGCCCGGCCCGGAACTCCTCCGACACGGTCGCCAGCATCGGCGTCTCCACGATGCCCGGGGCGATGGTGCACACCCGGATGCCGTACTGGGCGAGGTCGCGCGCGGCGGGCAGGGTCAGCCCGACCACCCCGCCCTTGGAGGACGCGTAGGCCGCCTGGCCGACCTGGCCGTCGTACGCGGCGATGGAGGCGGTGTTGACGATGACGCCCCGCTGGCCGTCCGCGTCGGCCTCGGTCTCGGCGATGGCCTCGGAGGCGAGGGCGAGCACGTTGAAGGTGCCGATCAGGTTGATCTGGATCACCTTGGCGTACAGGCCCAGGTCGTGGACGCCCTTCTTGCCGAGGATCCGCGCCGACGGGCCGATGCCCGCGCAGTTGACCACCGTCCGCAGCGGCAGGCCGGAGCCGGCCGCCGTCGCGACGGCGGCGCGCACCTGCTCGGGATCGGTGACGTCGGCGGGGACGTAGGTGACGCCGTCGACCTCGGGCGCCTTGTCGACGCCGTCCTTGAGGTCGACGGCGAAGACCCGGGCGCCGCGCCCGGCGAGTGCCTTCGCGGTGGCCGCGCCGAGGCCGGACGCACCGCCGGTGACGAGGGCGGCGGTGTTCTCGAGCTGCATCATCACTCCTTGCCGAGGACGGTGAGCACACCGCCCTCGTCGCGGTCCAGCGCACGGGATATGATCATGCGCTGGATCTGGTTGGTTCCTTCGAAGATCTGCATGACCTTGGCCTCGCGCATGTAACGCTCCACCGGGAAGTCACGGGTGTACCCGTACCCCCCGAGGACCTGCACGGCGTCCGTGGTCACCTTCATGGCGTTGTCCGTGGCCACGAGTTTGGCGATCGACGCCTCCCGTGTGAAGGGCACGCCGATGTCCTTCAGGCGGGCGGCGGACAGCGCGGCGGCCCGCGCCGACTCGATCGCGGCGCTCATGTCGGCCAGCACGAACGCCAGCCCCTGGTGTTCGATGATCGGCTTGCCGAAGGTCTCCCGCTCACGGGCGTAGCGCACCGCGTGGTCCAGCGCGCCCTGGGCGAGCCCGGTGGCGACGGCCGCGATGCCGAGCCGACCGCAGTCGAGGGAGGCGAGCGCGATCTTCAGGCCCTGACCCTCCTCGCCGATCCGGCGCTCCACGGGCACCCGGACGTCGTCCAGACGCATGGTCGCGGTCGCCGAGCCCGTCAGGCCCATCTTCCGCTCCGGCGGGTCGGCGCTCAGCCCCGGGGCGTCCGCCGGGACCAGGAAGCAGGAGATGCCGTGGGTGCGGTCGTCGGAGGTGCGGGCCATCACCGTGTAGAAGTCGGCGTAACCGCCGTGCGTGGTCCAGGCCTTGGAGCCGTTCAGGACATAGCCGTCACCGTCGCGGACCGCCCGGGTGAGCATGGCCGACGGGTCGGAGCCGGCGTGCGGCTCGGACAGGCAGTACGCGCCGAGCAGCTCGCCGCCGAGCATGTCCGGCAGCCACCCGCGCCGCTGCTCGTCGGTGCCGAAGCGGGCCAGCGGGAAACACGACAGAGCGTGCACGGAGATGCCCACGGCGACGCTCGACCAGACGGCGGCGACCTCCTCCAGGACCTGGAGGTAGACCTCGTAGGGCTGCTCCGCGCCGCCGAACTCCTCGGCGAAGGGCAGTCCGAGCAGGCCGCTGCGCCCGAGGGTGCGGAAGACGTCCCGGGGGAACGCCCCGTCCGCCTCCGCGTCGGCGACCCGGGGTGCGAGTTCCTTGGCGGCGAGGGTGCGCGTGAGCTGGATGAGCTCGACGGCTTCCTCGGTCGGCAGGGCGCGAGTGGCAGGCATGGTGACCTCCACGGAGGAGTGCGGACAGTACCGGGAATGATACTGCCGTGTGTACGAACGTATCATCAACAGTACGCCACCAGGATACTCCGCAGCACCCCGCGAACGAGGGGGTGGCCGGACGAAGGCCGGACGAGGAGGACGAGGGCCGGACGAGCCGGACGAGGGCCGGACGCGGAGGGCGAGCCGGACGAGCCGGCCGGGCGTCAGGACGAGACGGCGTGCACGATCAGCGAGGCGAGCTGTTCGTACGCCTCCGCGTCGGTCAGCCCGGTGCGCGCCTTGAGCTCGCCCTGCTGGATCTGGCGCATGGTCGCGGCGGCGACCTCGCCGACGAACGCGGTGTGCACCTCGCGGAAGGCGCCGTCGGAGACGCCCTCGGCGATCAGCCGGCGCACCCGCTCCGCGGCCATCCGCGTGTTGGCCTCGTACACCTCGCGGGCGGGCGGGAAGTCCGCGACGTCCTGGAGGAACCGGCGCGAGAGCGGACGCAGCTGCTCGGCCACGGCGCTCAGGTACACCCGGACCCGGTCCGAGGGGTCGACGGTCTGCCCCACCCGCTTCTCGACGGCCTCGGTCGCCCCGCGGAAGTAGTGCTTGACGGCCTCCACCACCAGCCCCTGCTTGCTGCGGGCCAGCTGGTAGAGGGTCGTCTTGGAACAGCGCAGCCGCTCGGCGAGGTCGTCCAGGGTGAAGTCCGAGAACCCCTCCGCCGTCAGCAGCGCGACGAGTCGTTCCAAAAGCTCGGCCTGTCGGGCGGTGCGGCGGGGGGACGGCATGAACCCAGCGTAGCCTCCCCGGTTACCGCCGGGTCACCCGCCTGACCTCAGTGCGCGGCATCCAGCCGGGAGCGCTGCTCCTCGGTCAGCTCCAGGTCGACGGCGGCCAGGTTCTCCTCCAGTTGGGCCACCGACGAGGCCCCGGCCAGCGGCACGATCGGCAGCTCACCGCCCAACTGCCATGCCAGCACCACCTGGTTGACGCTCGCGCCGGTCTCCCGGGCGACGTCGCGCAGCACGGCGAGCCGGGCCGGGGTGCCGGGGTGGTCGTAGTCCGGCGGCAGCGGCCGGTCCCGGCGGGTGTACGCGCCCTTGAGCAGCGGCGAGTAGGCGACGAGGGTCAGGCCGGGCTCCGCCCGCAGATAGCCGCGCAGCTCGGGACCGGCGTGGCCGAGGCTCCCGTCCGGGAAGAGGGCGTCGGGGATGTCGGTGCGCGGGCGCAGCAGGCTGTGCTGGTACTGGAGCACCTCGTAGCCGGGCAGACCGGCCGCGGCGGCCAGGGCGCGGGCCCGCTCCACCCGCCAGACGGCCTGGTTGCTCACCCCGAGCAGCCCGACCGTGCCCTCGGCGACGAGCTCGGCGAAGGCCTCGACGGTCTCCCGCTGCGGGACGGCGTGGTCGTCGATGTGCGCGTAGAGCAGATCCAGCCTCTCGACGCCGAGCCGGTCCCGGCTGCGTTCGGCGGCCTCGCGGATCGCCTTCGCGGACAGGCCCTCCGGGTTGTCGATGTAGTCGGTGCCGGGCGCGAGCGGCCGCGCCCCGAGCTTGGTGGCGACGACGATCTCGTCGCCGACGCCCCGGCTGCGCCGCCAGCGGCCGAGGAGTTCCTCGCTCTGGCCGCCCTGTCCGCCGTCCGCCCAGAAGGCGTAGTTGTCGGACGTGTCGACGAAGTTCCCGCCGGCCTCGGCGTACCGGTCGAGGACGGCGAAGGACGTCTCCTCGTCGGTCACCGACCCGAAGAGCATCGTGCCGAGCGCGAGGACGCTGACCTCGCGGCGGGTGGCCGGGTCCGTGCCCAGGGTGCGGTACTTCATGACGTCTCCTCCCGTTGCGCCGGGTGTCCTCCGGCTCGAACGGGAGTCTCGCGCTTGAAGTGCGCTTCAGGGCAAGGGGTTTCGCGGGAGGGTGCGTCCCCACCCGGCCCCGGACGCACCGAAGCCGCCTTCTCCGGATGAGAAAGCGGCTTCCGACCTGCCGTGAAGCTGGTCGGGACGACAGGATTTGAACCTGCGACCCCTTGACCCCCAGTCAAGTGCGCTACCAAGCTGCGCCACGTCCCGATGCGCTTTCCACGGTGTTCGCCGTGTGACCGCGCGAACAGCACTTTACCCCACGCCGGGCGCTTCGCCGAAAGGGGCTCGGGCGCGGGACAATCGTCGTATGGACCGTTGGGGCAGCACAGGAGGCACGCGCGACGGCCGGGACGCGGCGCGCCGGGACCGGGACGGCGAGGGGCGGGCGCGCAACGCCCGGCCGCGCGACGGGCTCGGGCGGCCCCTCCCGTACGGCGCGGACGGGGTGCAGCGGCAGCCCGAGGGCGTCGTGCGCACCCCGCAGGAGACGGTCGCCGAGGCGCAGGCCCTGCTGGACGCCGGGAAGCCCTTCCACGCGCACGAGGTCTTCGAGGACGCCTGGAAGTCGGGGCCCGACGGCGAGCGCGCCCTGTGGCGCGGGCTCGCCCAGCTCGCGGTGGGCCTCACGCACGCCGCCCGGGGCAACCACGCGGGCGGGGCGCGGCTGCTGCGGCGCGGCGCGGAGGCCGTGCGGGAGTGGTCGGCCGGCACGGGCGAGGACCGGCCGTACGGGGTCGACCTCGCGGGGCTGACGCGGTGGGCGCGGGACCTGGCGGAGTCGGTGGAGCACGCCGGCGCGAGCGTGGACGCGAAGACCGCGGCGCCGCGGCTGCGCTGACCCGGCACGGGCGTCGTCGGCGCGGTACGGCACACTCGTGGCGTGCGAAGGATTCATGTCATCGGTATCGGCGCGGGCGACCCCGACCAGCTGACCCTGCAGGCGGTGCGGGCACTGCGCGACACGGACGTGTTCTTCGTCCTGGACAAGGGCGAGGTGAAGAGCGACCTCACGCGGCTGCGTCACGACATGCTGGACGCGCACCTGCCCCGGGGGGGCTACCGGGTGGTCGAGGCGCGTGACCCGGAGCGCGACCGCCGGGCGCAGGGCGCGGCCTACTCCCCCGCCGTCGGCGACTGGCGCAGCGCCCGCGCCGGCATCTACGAGCACCTGATCGCCGAGGAGCTCGGTGAGGACGAGACCGGGGCGTTCCTGGTGTGGGGCGATCCCGCGCTGTACGACAGCACGCTGGGCATCCTCCAGGAGGTCCTGGACCGGGGCGCGGTGGCGTTCGCGTACGACGTCGTCCCCGGGATCAGCAGCGTCTCGACGCTCGTCGCCCGGCACCGCACCGGTCTGAACCGGGTGGCGCGGCCCGTGCAGATCACGACCGGCCGGCGGCTCGCCGAGGGGTTCCCGGACGGCGTCGACGACGTGGTGGTGATGCTCGACGCCCACCAGACGTTCCGCCGGTACGCCGAGGACGACATGGACATCTACTGGGGCGCCTACCTGGGCACCCCGGACGAGATCCTCGTCTCGGGCCCGATCGCCGAGGCCGGGCCCCGCATCGAGCGGCTGCGCGCCGAGGCCCGTGAGCGCAAGGGCTGGATCATGGACACCTACCTGCTGCGCCGCCACCCGGACCGGGAGTAACGCCCGGGCGGCCCGCCCCACGTGCGGGCACGCCGGGCTGGGCCTGATCGCCGCCCGCCGGCATCTGCCGCCGGAAGTCCTGCCGCCGGTGTTCGACCGCATGGTCGACGAGGGAAGCGGCGAGCGCGCGGTGGGCCTTCTACCTGAACCCCGCCACCGCTCGGTCCTGCTTCCCCCACGCGGGCGGGCGCGCGCGAGGCCCGGGTGATCACCGACGCCTGGGGGCGGCCTGGCCGGAGGACCGGGTGGCGTGGGACATCGGCCGTCCCGCGGGCGGCGACCTGCGGACGGCGGTGGACACCCTCGCCGAGCGGCTCCCGGTCGAGGACCTCAGCGCCAGGCCGGCGCCGCGACGGCCGCAGCGCGTACCGGCCACCACGGCAGCGCCCTGCCTCCTGCCCGCGCCCCCCGGCTCCCGAGCGCCCGGCTCGTCAGCGCAGCAGCAGTTGCAGGCCGCCCACCACCGTCGCCGCGATCACCAACCGCTCGAACAGCCGCTGGTCGATGCGGTGCACCGCCCACTTGCCCAGCAGCGCGCCGGGGACGACGAACGCGACGAGCGCGAGGTCCAGGAGCAGCGAGTGGCCGTCGATCAGGCCGAGGCCCGCGCTGAAGGGCGCCTTGGCCACGTTGACGATCAGGAAGAAGAAGGCGGAGGTGCCGAGGAAGCCGAGTTTGCGGAAGCCGGCCGAGAGCAGGTACAGGGACATCACCGGGCCGCCCGCGTTGGCGACCATCGTGGTGAAGCCGCCCAGGACGCCGTACGAGCGGGCCTTGATCCGGCCCGACCGGGTGGCCACGCCATCGGGTTCGTCGGCCGCGTCGGCCGTGCGGCGCCGCAACACCGTGACGCCCGCCATCAGGAGCAGGATCGCGCCGATGGAGGTGCGCACGATCCCGTCGTCGGCCCACACCAGGAACAGCGTGCCGAGGACCACGCCGGCCGCGACCGCCGGGAACAGCCGCCACAGCGTCGGCCAGTGGGCGTGCCGCCGGTAGGTGAGGACGGCCAGGACGTCGCCCGCGATCAGGATCGGCAGCAGGACGCCCGTGGAGGCCTTGGCGGGCAGGACCGCCGCGAAGATCGCGAGGCTGACCGTGTTGGCGCCGCTGACGGCCGTCTTGGAGAAACCGACCAGCAGCGCCGCGAAGGCGAGCGCGACGAAACCCCAGCCGGTGATGTGCCACAACGTCATCATGTTCATGCGGAGGTAGATGCTACGCACATCCGCCGCAGCCCACAGGGCCCGTCTCGCCTGCTGACCGCCCCCAGGCCGCCCGGCGTACGCCCCCGGCCCGGTCGGCGTGAGCGGCGCCGCCGCCGGCCCCGTCAGTGGCGTTCGACCAGGACGGCACTGCCCTGGCCGACGCCCACGCACATCGTGGCCAGGCCGCGCTCCGCCCCCGTGCGGCGCATGCGGTGCAGCAGGGTGGTGAGGATGCGGGCGCCCGAGCAGCCCAGCGGGTGGCCCAGGGCGATCGCGCCGCCGCTGGGGTTGACCCGGTCGGCGTCGATGCCGAGCTGGTCGACGCAGGCGAGCACCTGCGCGGCGAACGCCTCGTTGAACTCGGCCTCCTGGACGTCGCCGAGGCTCCACCGGGCGCGGGCCAGCGCCTTGCGGGTCGCGGGGACCGGTCCGATGCCCATCACGTCGGGGTGCACGCCGGCCGAGGCGCCAGCGACGTAGCGGCCGAGGGACTCCAGCCCCAGCTCGTTGAGCGCCTCCTCGCTGACGAGGAGCAGGCCCGCGGCGCCGTCGTTCATCGGCGAGGCGTTGCCCGCGGTGACCGTGCCGCCCTCCCGGAAGACGGGCCTGAGCCCGGCGAGCTTCTCGTAGGAGGTGTCCTCGCGGATGCCCTCGTCGGCGTCGACGAGCACGCCGTCGGGGCGTCGCACGGGCAGCAGTTCGTCGTCGAAGTGGCCGTCCTTGCGGGCCAGTGCGGCCAGCCGGTGACTGCGCAGCGCGAAGGCGTCCTGGCGCTCGCGGTCGATGCCGTACCGTGCGGCGACCTCCTCGGCCGTCTCCCCCATGGCGAGCAGCCCGTGCAGGTCCTTCATCGCGGGGTTCACCAGCCGCCAGCCGAGCCGGGTGTCGACGGTCTCCACCCGGTGCGGGAGGGCCTCGTCGGGGCGGGCCAGCACGAAGGGGGCGCGGCTCATCGACTCGGAGCCGCCCGCGAGCACGATGTCCGCCTCGCCCGCGGCGATGGCGCGGGCCGCGGTCGTGACGGCTTCCAGGCCCGAGGCGCACAGCCGGTTCACCGTGGCGCCGGGCACGGTCTCGGGCAGACCGGCGAGGAGGGCGGCCATCCGGGCGACGTTGCGGTTGTCCTCGCCCGCCTGGTTGGCGGCGCCCCAGTAGACGTCGTCGACGCGGGCCGGGTCGAGCGCCGGCACGTCGGCGACCAGACCGCGGATGACGGTGGCGGCGAGGTCGTCCGGCCGGACGGAGGACAGGGCTCCGCGCAGTCTTCCGACGGGGGTGCGGCGGGCGGCCGCGAAGTGGACGGGTCGCACGACAGGACTCCTTGGTTAGCACTGCTAGTTTTCGACTATAGACCCCGGGCCGACCCCCTGGGAAGATCCTCGAAGACTTCGCCGACACCGCTGGAGGAGCGATGCCCCGACACGTCCTCGCCGGGACCCGCGGCACGATCGCGGTACGGGAGCGGTCCTGCCCGCGCCCCCGGTACCTCGCCCTCCTGGTGCACGGCTACGGCGAGCACGGCGGCCGCTACGGCGAACTCGCCGACGTCCTCGGCGCGCACGGCGCGGCCGTGTTCGCGCCCGACCACCTCGGGCACGGCAGGTCGGCGGGCGAGCGGGTGGTGATCGAGGACTTCGAGGACGTGGTCGAGGACGTGCACGGCGCGGCGGAACTGGCCCGCTCGGCCCACCCGGACCTCCCGCTGGTCGTGATCGGGCATTCGATGGGCGGCCTGATCGCGGCCCGGTACGCCCAGCGGCACGGCGACCGGCTCGCCGCGCTCGTGCTCTCCGGCCCGGTGATCGGCGTCTGGGAGCTGCCCGGCCGGCTGCTCGCGCGCGAGGAGATCCCGGACGTTCCCGTCAGCCCCGCCGCCCTCTCGCGCGACCCGGCGGTCGGCGCTGCCTACGCGGCGGACCCGCTGGTCTGGCACGGCCCGATGAAGCGGCCGACGCTGGAGGCCTTCGTGCGGACCCTGGCGACCGTGGCCGAGGAGGGCGCCGTCGCCCCGCTGCCCGTGCTGTGGCTGCACGGCGACGACGACCGACTGGTCCCGCCGGCCGGCAGCCGGATCGGCGTGGAGCGGCTGAGCGCGGGCACGCACACCGAGCGGATCTACCCCGGCGCCCGGCACGAGGTCTTCCAGGAGACGAACAGGGCGCAGGTGTTCGCGGACGTGACGCGTTTCCTGGACCGTGTCGTCCCGTCCTGAGGCGGAAGGCACGAAACCCCTGTTTGCAGCGGTTCGCCCGGGGCACCCGCGCCCTCATGGAGTGGTTGCGCGCTGCCGCCTGCGTGGGCGAGGACCCTGAGCTGTTCTTCCCCGTGGGCACGACCGGGCCGGCACTGCGGGAGGCCGCTGAGGCCAAACGCGTCTGCGCCCGGTGTCCGGTGAGCGCCGAATGCCTGTCCTACGCCCTCGGCACCGCACAGACATCGGGAGTGTGGGGCGGCGCCGGCGAGGACGAACGCGCGGAACTGCTCCGTGTCGCCAGGTATGACGCGAAGAGGAGGAGTCCCGTATGACTGTCGTGAAGAGCCCGCTGCCCGAACCCGCCCGCCAGGTCACCTTCGACGCGTTGCAGAACACCCTCGTGGACCTTCTGGGCCTCTCCCTGATCGGGAAGCAGGCGCACTGGAACATCGTGGGCCCCCGGTTCCGTTCGATCCACCTCCAGCTGGACGAGGTCGTCACCACGGCCCGCGCCTTCTCCGACACGGTCGCCGAGCGCGCGGCGGCGCTGGGCCTGCCCCCGGACGGCCGCCCGGAGACGATCGCCTCGGCGTTCACCCTGCCCTCCCCCAAGGACGGCTGGCTGCGCGACGATGACGTCGTCACGGTGATCGCGGAGACCCTGAGCGCGGCCATCACGCGGCTGCGCGAGCGGATCACGGCGACCGAGGAGGCCGACCCGGTCACCCAGGACCTGCTGATCGCCATCACCGCCGAGCTGGAGAAGCAGCGCTGGATGTTCGAGGCGGAGAACTGGCCGAACGAGAAGTGACCTGCCCGACCTGGCGCGAGAGGGGCCTGCCATGACCGACGCCCTGGAACTCGACGCGCTGTGGGAGGACTTCCACCGCGCCGTGAACATGACCTCGCAGGAGCTGGCCGCCTGGCTGCGGGTGCGCGACGCCGACGAGAACGCGGAGCCGCTGCCCGAGCGGGCGGGCAGCCCGACCGGGCAGCACGTCCTCACGATCCTGCAGAAGCGGCGCACCGACCTCACCGACGACGACGTCCGGGTGATGTACCGGGTCGTGGACATCGTCGCCGAGGAGGCGGACGTGGAGAACGAGTCCGAGACGGACGACGCCGAGGCGAAGGAGGCGCGCCGGCGCCACCGCCTGATGACCATCGGCCACGACCCGCTCCGGCCTTAGGGCCTGCCGTACGGGCGATCCGGACGACCCGACCCGGACGCCGGGCCCTGGCCGCCCGGCCCTGGCAGCGCTGCCGGGCCCGGGCGGGCGCCTCAGCCGGCGAGCCGGGACAGCGCCGCCGACACCAGTGTGCGCACGCCCGGCACGAGCACCGACAGGTCCGGTGCGAACAACGGACTGTGGTTTCCGGGCACTGCGGCCACCTTCTCCTTCACGTCCTCCCCCGGCGCCGCCTCCCAGACGGCCGCCGGGGTCGAGGTGACGTACCAGTAGTCGTACGGCACGCCCGGCGGGGCGAGGAGGGAGAAGTCCTCGCTGCCCAGCGCCTGGCCGAAGTCGAACACCGTTCCCGCGCCGAAGAGTTCACCGTGGACGGCGCCGATCTCTGCGTCCAGGAGAGCGTCGTTGACGGTGTTCGGGCAGCCCGGCAGGACGGTCACGTCCGGTGGGAGCGGGCAGCCGGCGGCCGCGCACTCCGCCTCCACCACCCGCCGGATCGCCGCGAGGACGCGCTCGCGGACCCGGGCGTCCCGGGTGCGCACGTTCAGCCCCAGCCGCGCCTCGGCGGGGATGACGTTCGACGTCGTGCCCGCGTGGAACCGGCCCACGGTGAGCACCACGGCCTCGTTCGCCGCGACCTCCCGGGAGACGACGGTCTGCAGCCGGGTCACCGCGTACGCGGCCGTCACGACCGGGTCGACCGTCGACTCGGGCCGCGACCCGTGCCCGCCCACGCCGTGCACGACGACGTCGACGTCGTCCGACGCGGACAGGGTCAGACCGGGGGTGTGCGGGTAGAACCCGGCGAGCCCCGGTGCGACATGCTGGCCGAACAGCGCGTCGGGACGCGGGAAACGCTCGTGGATCCCGTCCGCGACCATCGCCGCCGCGCCGCCTCCCGCCTCCTCCGCGGGCTGGCCGACCACCACCAGCGTCCCGGACCACGTCTCGCGGGCGGCGGCGAGCGCCTCGGCGGCGGCCGCCAGCCAGGTCACGTGCAGATCGTGGCCGCAGGCGTGCATCACCCCGTCGACGTCCGAGGCGTAGGACAGGCCGGTCGCCTCGCTCACCGGGAGCGCGTCCATGTCGCCGCGCAGCCAGACCACCGGCCCGTCGCCGTTCGCGAGGACCCCCACCACGCCGGTCCGCGCCACGCCGTCGGTCACCGCGTACCCGGCGGCCCGCAGCCGCCCGGCGAGCTTCGCCGCGGTGCGGTGTTCACGGAAGGACAGCTCCGGACGGCGGTGCAGATCCCGGTAGAAGTCCGCCAGACCGCCGGGCGGGTCACCGGGGCCGGGCCCCGAGGTGATCTCCCGGGTCAGCCGGGCGACGGCGTCCGCTTCGCGCATACCGCACCCCTCTCCTGCGCCGCCGGCCCCGCTCGCGCCGCCGGTCCTGCGAGAGGCCGCGTTCGGCACGGCGTCTCGCCCTGTCCGAAGCCTAGGCCGAACCGCCGGGGAACGCGGGGGGCGCGGCCCGACCCGATGCCGACAGGGGTCAGACTCCGGCCACCGGCAGGTCGAGCAGGCGGACGACGGTGCGCAGCACGCCGTTGTCGTTGTTGGACGGGGCCAGGTGACGGGCCCGGCGGACGACCTCCGGGTGGGCGCCCTTCATGGCGAAGGACCAGTCGGCGGCGTCCAGCATCTCCAGGTCGTTGAGGTAGTCGCCGAAGACCATGGTCTGGGCCGGGGTGATGCCCAACTCCCGCTGGAGCCGGCGCAGGGCCGCGCCCTTGTGGGCGGTGCGGTTCATGACGTCGACCCAGTGCTCGCCGGAGACCACCACCTGGTGGGTGTCCGCGAAGGACGCGAGCGCCGGGGCGGTGCGCTCCTCGGCGGGACCGAAGTCGAACAGAGCGACCTTGACGATCTCGTCGTCGACGGCGGCGACGTCCTCGACGACCTGGTGGCGGACGTAGTACCGGGCCACCTCGGCCAGGAAGGGCTCGTCGGACCGTTCGACGTAAGCCGACCGCTTCCCGCAGACGACGACGCCCATGTCGACGCCGTCGGCGGCGAGCCGCCGCGCCGCCGCCACGACCCCCGCGACCACGTCCGGGTCCAGGGGGTCGGAGCTCAGCTCCTCGCCGTCGCGCACCACATAGGCGCCGTTCTCCGCGATGAACACCATGCCCTCGGCCACGTCGGCGAACTCCCGGGCCAGGGAGGCGTACTGGCGTCCGCTCGCCGGACTGAACAGCACCCCGCGCTCGCGCAGCCGCGCCAGCACCTCCCACAGCCGCGCCGGGATCCGCTTGTCGTCGTCGAGCAGGGTGCCGTCCATGTCGGTGACGACCAGGCGTATGTCGGCGGCGTCGGCCGACGGCTCGGGGGCGGTCGGACCGGGGACGCGGGTGTAGGGCATGTCGTGCTTCCTGTACGGGAACGGCGGTTTTTCACCCTACCGGGGACAGCGGTGATCATCCGGCGGCACAATGACGGCCAGAGGCCCGCGACTGGGGCCGGGACGTGGGAAGGGGCGGTCACGTGAGCGGGCCGGCACGGCTGGACACCAGCGTGGCGCACAACGCGCGGGTGTGGAACTACTGGATCGGCGGCAAGGACAACTACGAGGTCGACCGCGGGGTCGGCGAGCACGTCGCCGGGATGTTCCCGCTCATCCGGGAGATCGCCCGCGCGGACCGCTGGTTCCTCGGGCAGGCGGTCCGCCACCTCGCCGTGGAGCGCGGGGTGCGGCAGTTCCTCGACATCGGCACCGGACTGCCCACCGCCGACAACACCCACGAGATCGCGCAGCGCGTAGCGCCCGACGCGCGGATCGTGTACGTCGACAACGACCCCATCGTGCTGGCGCACGCCCGCACCCTGCTCACCGGCACCGCCGAGGGCGTCACCGACTACATCGACGCCGACGTGCACGACCCGGCCGCGATCCTCGAACGGGCCGCGGGCACGCTGGACTTCACGCGGCCGGTCGCGGTGATGATGCTGGGCATCCTGAACTTCGTCCTGGACGTGGAGGCGGCCCGCGACATCGTCCGCAAGGTCATGGCCGACGTCCCCTCCGGGAGCTTCCTGGTCCTGACCCACCCCACCCACGACAGCGAGGTGGGCGGCGAGGGCCAGATCCCGGCCATGAAGTTCTGGAACGAGAACGCCAAACCGCCGATCACCGCCCGCAGCGGCCCGGAGATCGCCGCGTTCTTCGACGGACTGGAGCTGCTGGAACCGGGCCTGGTCTCGTGCTCGCGCTGGCGCGGGGAGGCCGACTCCCTCGCGGTGGTGCCGCAGTACGGCGCGGTGGCCGTGAAACCCTGACGCACGCACGGACACGCGCTCCCGCCCCGCCCGGCCGGGCGTGGCGGCCCTCGTCGCACCGCTCGTGGAGGACGTATGACCACCCTCGCCGATCCCGTCCCGGGAGGGCGTCCCGGAGACGTCGAGCGGGCGGGCGCGCTGTCCGGGGAGCTGACCGGGAGGGGCGTCCACGGGATCGTCCTGGCCTACGTCGACACGGCGGGCATCGGCAGGGTGAAGACGGTCCCCACGGCCGCCCTGGCCTCGGCGGCGGCGTGGGGCGTCGGCATGTCGCCGGTGTTCGACACCTTCCTCGCGAACGACGACGTCGTCGCCACGGACGTGCTCGGCTCCCCGGACGGCGACCTGCGCCTCTACCCCGACCTGGACCGGCTGACGGTCCTCGCGGGTCAGCCGGGCTGGGCCTGGGCGCCGGTCGACCGCGTCACGCAGGAGGGCGCACGGCACCCCGGGTGCTCCCGCACCTTCCTGCGGCACGTCGTCGCGGACGCGGCCCGCGACCACGCCCTGCGCTTCCGGACGGCCTTCGAGATCGAGTGGACGGTCGGCCTGGACTCCGCTCCCGACGGAGAGTTCGTCCCGGCGGCCACCGGCCCCGCCTACGGGGCGACCCGGCAGGTCGAGACGAGCGAGTACACCGCCGAGCTGCTCGCCGCGTGCGCGGCGCAGGGCGTCGACGTCGACCAGATCCATCCCGAGTACGCGCCCGGCCAGTTCGAGATCTCGGTGGGCGCCCTCGACCCGGTCGCGGCGGCCGACCGCAGCGTGCTCGTCCGCCAGACGATCCGCGCGGTGTCCCGGCGGCACGGACTGCGGGTCTCCTTCTCCCCCGCGGTCCTCGCGCGGGGCGTCGGCAACGGCGGACACGTCCATCTCTCCGCCTGGCGCGACGGGGTGAACCTGCACACCGGCGGCGAGCGACGGCACGGCATGACGGCCGGCGCGGAGGCCTTCGCGGCGGGCGTCCTCGCCCGGCTGCCGGCTCTCACCGCGGTGACCGCGCCCAGCCCGGCGAGCTATCTGCGCCTCAAGCCCTCCCAGTGGGCGGGGGTGTTCACCGCCTGGGGTCTGGAGACCC
Source organism: Streptomyces sp. NPDC058291 (assembly GCF_042880855.1). Classification (NCBI taxonomy): domain Bacteria; kingdom Bacillati; phylum Actinomycetota; class Actinomycetes; order Kitasatosporales; family Streptomycetaceae; genus Streptomyces; species Streptomyces sp. NPDC058291. The sequence continues at coordinate 18,044 of NZ_JBHVYK010000080.1, read as the reverse complement.
GCGAGTGCGCGCTGCGCGTGGTGCGGGGCACCGCGGGCCGGCGCGCCGAGCAGGCGAACCTGGAGGTCAAGCCGGTCGATCTGGCCGCCAACCCGTATCTCGTCCTCGGCTGTCTGATCGCCGCGGGCCTGGCCGGGCTGAAGGCGGGCGCCGTCCTGCCCGAGGAGACGCGCGGGGACCCGGTGCGACTGGGCGTCGAGGAGGCCGCCGCCCGGGGCGTGCGGCGGCTGCCGGCCTCGCTCGCCGAGGCGGTCGCCGCCTTCCGCGACGACGAGGTGCTGCGGGCCGCGCTCGGCCCCGTCCTCGCCGACGCGGTGGCCGCGGTGCGGCAGGGCGAGATCGACGCCGTCGACGGCTTCGACGACGAGCGGGTGGCGGCGGCCTACCGCTGGAAGTACTGACATGGCCGACGGAGCGGTCCACGAGGCGCTGGCCGGGCTGAAGCTGGTGGACCACCACTGCCACGGCGTCGTCGTCGACCCGCTGGACCGGCCCGGGTTCGAGGCCCTGCTCACCGAGGGCGACCGCTGGCCCGGCCTCTCGACCTTCGACACCCCGGCGGGCGTGGCCGTGCGCCGGCACTGCGCGCCGCTGCTCGACCTGGAGCGGCACGCCCCCGCCGACGTCTATGTGGCCCGGCGCGCCGAGCTGGGCGCGCGCGAGGTGAACCGGCGGTTCCTCGCGGCCGCCCGGACCGGCGTGTTCTGCGTCGACACCGGGTTCGCGCCGCACCGCGTCACCACGCCGGCGGAGCTGGCCGCGAGCACGGACGCGGCGGTCGCCCACGAGGTCGTGCGGCTGGAGTCGGTCGCCGAGGCCGTCGTCGCGCGGGGCGTCGACGCGGGCGGCTACGCCGACGCGTTCCGGGCGGCCGCGCTGGACGCGGTACGGCGGCCGGGGGTGATCGCGGTGAAGTCGGTGGCGGCGTACCGCACCGGTTTCCAGCTCGACCCGGCCCGCCCCCGGGACGAGGAGGTCGTCCGGGCCGCCCGGCGCTGGCTGGCGCGCGGCGGACGGCTGGACGAGCCGGTGCTGGTGCGGCACCTGCTGTGGACGGCCGTCGACCTGGGACTGCCCCTGCAGCTGCACACCGGCTTCGGCGACCACGACATCCGCCTGCACCGGGTGGACCCCACACATCTCACGGACTGGCTGCACCTCACGGCGGGCACGATCCCGGTGCTGTTCCTGCACTGCTGGCCCTACCTGCGGCAGGCCGGTTTCCTGGCCGCGGTCTTCGAGCAGGTGTATCTGGACGTGGGGCTCACCCTGCACCACGTCGGTCCCGTGCGAGCGCGGGCGGTCCTGGAGGAGGCGCTGGAGATCACACCGTTCCGCAAACTGCTGTACAGCTCCGACGCCTACGGCCTGGCCGAGTTCTACGGGCTCGGCGCGCTGGCGTTCCGCAGGGGACTGGGCGAGCTGCTCCAGGACCGGGTGGACGCCGACGAGCTGAGCCTGCCCGACGCGCTGCGCCTGGCCCGCTGGACCGCAGCCGACAACGCCCGCCGGGTCTACCGGCTTCCCGACGGACACTGAAAGTATGATCAAGCAATGTCTGACTTGACCGAAACCACGCCGGGTTGGCTGAGCTCCGACGAGCTCGAGATGGCGCGCGCCCGTCTGCCGATCCTGTACGTCGAGGCCGTGCCCGTGCGCGTCGACGACAGCGGCGAAGTCACCAGCGTCGGCCTGCTGTTGCGGATAGGACCGGACGGCAACGTCAACCGGACCCTCGTCTCGGGCCGGGTTCTGCACCACGAGCGCGTCCGGGACGCCCTGCTGCGCCACCTGGAGAAGGACCTCGGACCGGTGGCCCTGCCCCGGGTACCGACCTCGCTCCAGCCGTTCACGGTGGCCGAGTACTTCCCCACCCAGGGCATCACGCCGTACCACGACCCCCGCCAGCACGCGGTGTCGCTGGCCTACATCGTGCCGGTGACCGGCGACTGCCGGCCCCGGCAGGACGCCCTGGACCTGGTGTGGTTCAGCCCGCAGGAGGCGGCGTCGCTCGCGGTGCAGAGCGAGATGCCCGGCGGACACGGCTTCCTGTTGCGTCAGGCCCTGGCCCACGTGGGCCTCTCGGCCTCCTGAACGGCGTGGGTGACCGGCAGGGCGTCGGGCGGGCGGAACGCGTCGCGCTGCCCTCGCAGCGCACGGTCGGCGCGCGGGCGGCGATCGGCGCGGCCGCCCGCCGCCCGTGCACCCTGGTCGTGTGCCGGGGCTGCTGCTGCGGCGTCGCACGCAAGCACCCCGGCTTCGACCACGCCTGGCAGCTGGAGCGGCTGCGCGCGGCCGCGGCTGCGTCGGGCGGCGGCTTCCAGGTCCGCACGACGGACTGCCTCGGCCCCTGCGACCAGGCGAACGTGGTGGTCGTGCAGCCTTCGGCGGACGGGCGCCGGGCCGGCGGCCGGGCCACCTGGGTCGGCTTCGCCATGGACGACGACTGCACGCGGGAGATCCTGGCCTGGGCGACGGCCGGCGGCCCGGGCCTCGCGCCCCCGCCGCCCACGCTGGAGCTGCAGTTCATCAGCCCCCCGCGCGAGGGCCGCGTCCGCCGCCGGTGACGGCGCCCCGCACCGCCCACAACGGTGCCGAGGCCCTTTGACGCCGGCCAACCAGCTTCGTCGGCAACGGAGTTGGGACGTTCCGATCTTGATGGCGTAGGTTGACCGGATGGGGGCGACGACACAACCGCAGATCGAGGAACGCACGCCGCGCAAGGGCGGCGCGGCCCGTTCCTCGGCGCTGATGGCGCTGGGCACGGTGGCGTCCCGGGCGACCGGGCTGATCCGTCAGGTGCTGCAGGCCGCCGCCCTGGGCACCGGCCTGCTGGCCAGCACGTACAACACGGCGAACACCGTGCCGACCAGCCTGTACACCCTGCTGATCGGCGGCGCCCTCAACGCCGTGCTGGTACCGCAGTTGGTGCGCGCCAGGGCCACGCACGCCGACGGAGGGCGGGCGTACGAGCAGCGGCTCATGACCCTCGTCGTGTCCGTCCTCGCGGTGGGGACCGCACTGGCGGTGTGGGCGGCCCCGCTGATCGTCTCGCTGTACCTGCGCGACACCCCGCAGAACCACGAGGCGTACCGGCTCACCGTCGTCTTCGCCCGGTTCCTGCTCCCGCAGATCTTCTTCTACGGCCTGTTCAACGTCTACGGCCAGGTCCTCAACGCCCGTGAGCGGTTCGGCGCGATGACCTGGACCCCGGTCCTCAACAACGTCGTCCTGCTGGGCATGTTCGGCGCCTATCTCGGGCTGATGACCGTGCCGGGGCGGGTGGCGGACATCACCGCGACGCAGGTCCGGCTGCTGGGCGTCGGCACGACGGCCGGCATCGCGGTGCAGGCCCTCGCGCTGGTCCCGTTCGCGCGGGCCGCCGGGTTCCGGCTGCGGCCCCGGTTCGACTGGCGCGGCTCCGGCCTGGGGTCCGGCGTCCACGCGGCGAAGTGGACGCTGTTGCTGGTGCTGACGAACCTCGTCTCGCTCACGGTGGTCACCAACTACGCCAACGCGGTCGACCAGAGGCTGCCGCACGCCGGCGCGGGCTACACGGCGTACACGTACGCGCAGGCCGTCTGGATGCTGCCCCAGTCGGTGGTCACCGTGTCCCTGGTGACCGCGCTGCTGCCCCGGATGAGCCGCGCCGTGGCACAGGGCCGGATCGCGGACGTGCGGGCGGACCTGTCGCGCGGGCTGCGGGTGAGCGGGGTCGTGATCGTGCCGGCCGCCTTCCTCTTCCTGGCGCTCGGTCCGCGCGTCTCGGCCCTGCTGTTCGCGCACGGCGCGGCCGACGCGGCCTCGGCGCAGCCGCTCGGGCACATGCTCCAGGCGTTCGGACTCGGTCTGATCCCGTTCTCGGCCCAGTACCTCCTGCTGCGCGGCTTCTACGCGTTCGAGGACACCCGCACCCCGTTCTTCACGGCGGTCTGGATCGCGGCGCTGAACATCGCCCTGGCCACCGCGTGCCGGCTGCTGCTGCCCGACCGCTGGTCGGTGACGGGAATGGCCGGGGCCTACACCCTGTCCTACCTGGCCGGTCTCGCCCTCACCGCCCGGCTGCTGCGCAGACGGACCGGGGGCCCGCTGGACGACGGCGCGCTGCGCCGCACCTACACCAAGCTGGTGGGCGCTGCGGGAGCGGCCGCCGTCGCGGGGTGGGCGGCGAGCCGGGCCTGCACGGCCCGGCTCGGCGGCGGAACGCTCCCGAACGCCGTCGCCCTCACGGCCGGCCTCCTCACCCTCTGCGTGGTCTACCTCGCCGCGGCACGGCTGGCGAAGGTGGGCGAGCTTCGCGAGCTGCGCCGACTGCGCTGACCCGCAGGCCGTCCCTCGGGGTCCCGCACCGTGCGGAGCACGGCGTAGTCGTACGGAGCACGGCGTAGCCGGGCATGGCGGGGGCTGTCCGGTCGGCCGCGGCGGGCGGATGTCGCCGGGGGCGGACACGACGAAGGCCGTTTCCCCATTACTGTGGAAACGGCCCTCCGACCTGCGGTGAAGCTGGTCGGGACGACAGGATTTGAACCTGCGACCCCTTGACCCCCAGTCAAGTGCGCTACCAAGCTGCGCCACGTCCCGGTGCCCGTCTGACCTGGGGTTTCCCCTGGCCGAACGTGCAGGGAAACAATACCGCACTCGGGTCGATGGTCGCGCACCCGTTTCACCCCGCCCCCGTCGCCGGGACGCCGTCACTCCCCCGGCGGCCGCCCCAGTTCCGGGTACGCCTCCAGCAGGCGGGGCGGCGCCGCCTGCCGCCAGGAGTCGGCGAGGATGGCGCGCAGTTCGTCTTCGTCCTCCAGGGCGGAGAGCCGGGCCCGTACCCAGGCGAAGTGGGCCTCGTGGTCGGCGATCCAGAACTTGCCCGGCTCGGCGAGCGCCAGTTCGTCGCGTTCCTCCTTGGGGCAGCGCACCGCCAGGGAGGTCTCCTCCTCGGGCAGGGTGGCGAACATCTTTCCCGCGACCCGAAAGGTGGGCATGCTCCAGGCGGTCTTCTCCGTGGTGTCCGGCAGGGACAGGGCGATACGGCGTACGTCTTCGGCGTCCGGCATGCCTCGCACGGTAGCGGCCGGCACTGACAGTCACCCGGCGGCGAGGCGTCGGTAGTACAGCGTGGTCGGGCGCAGGGCCCCGGCCGGGTCGGCCGCGTAGTCGGGGATCACGCCGGCCCGGGTCCAGCCGGCCGTGCGGTAGAGGTGTTCGGCGGGGCTGTCGGTCTCGGTGTCCAGGTGCAGCAGGGTGACGCCGCAGGCCGCGGCGGCCCGTTCGGCCGTGGCCAGCAAGGCGCGGCCGAGTCCTCGTCCGCGGGCGTCCCGGTGGACCATCAGCTTGACGAGTTCGGCGCGGTGGCGGCTGTTCGGCTTGTCGGGAAAGGCGAGGCCGACGGTCCCCACGACCCGGTCGCCGTCGTGGGCCGCCCAGACCGCGAGCCGCCCCGCGGCCACCTCCGCCGCCCGGCCGCGCCACCAGCCGACGGCCTCCTCCCGGTCGAGGGTGGCGAGGAAGCCGACCGAGGCTCCGCCGTGCACCGTGTCGAGCAGCAGGCCGGCGAACTCCTCGACGCGGGCGAGGAGTCCGGCGGCGTCCAGCCGGATCGTCGTCATGGCAGCACCACCGCCAGCACGTACCGCGCCTGCGTGTCGCCCAGGCACCGGAAGCGGGTCGGTCCCCACACCCGCAGCCGCAGACAGTCACCGGTCTCCAGGCGCCGCTCGACGTTCTCGGCCGTCACGTCGAGGGCGCCCTCCAGCACCCAGACGTGCTGCTCCAGGCCCGCCACGGGGGGACGGTCGTAGGCGATGTCGGCGCCCGCCGCGAGCCGCCCTTCGACCAGTTCGCCGCGCAGCGCGGGGTGCGGCGGCGACACCGAGCGGCGGACGAACCCGGAGGCCCGGTCCTGCCAGACGGGCTGCTCGCCGGCGCGCACCAGCGGCGCGGGCTCGGCCTCGACCTCGCCGAGCAGCCGGGACATGGTGCGCCCGTACGCGTGGCACAGACGGTTGAGGAGGGCTGCCGTCGGGCTGATCTCCGCTCGCTCGGCGCGCGACAGGGTGGACCGGCTGATCCCGGTCCGCTGCGCCAACTCCCCCAGCGACCAGCCCTGTTCGGCCCGCAGTTCGGCCAGGCGGGCGGCAAGTCGCGCGTCGACGTCGTCCGGCGGCTCAGCCGGCTCCGGTTCGCTTCTCATATCCGGGATGCTATCCCGGATATGAGAAGGCGCGGTTGCCGAACCCTCACACCCGGGCCGCCTCGCCCAGCGCCTGGAGCACCGGCCGGATCAGCGGGTGCCCCTCGGCGCCCCGGCGGACGGCCGCGAAGACGCGCCGGGTCGGCGCCACGCCGTCGACGGGCCGCACCACCACGCCGGCGAGGTCCATGCCGCGCAGCGCCGAGCGCGGCACGAGCGCCACACCCGCGTCCGCCGAGGCCAGCGCGACGACCGCGCGGAAGTCGTCCGAGGAGTGCTCCAGCCGGGGCTGGAAGCCGGCGCTCTCGCAGGCCAGGACGACCACGTCATGGCAGGGGTTGCCGGGGTACGGACCGATCCAGCAGTCCTTGGCCAGTTCGGCGAGGGGGACCTCGGGGGCGTCGGCGAGCCGGTGCGTGACGGGCACCACCGCGTCGAAGGGCTCGGCGTACAGCGGGACGTGCGCGAGACGCGGATCGTCGGCGGCGGGGGCGCCGCGGTACTCGACCGCCACGGCGACGTCGACCTGCCGGTCGAGCACCATGGGCAGGCTGGCGTCGCCCTCGGCGTCCTGGACGCGGATCCGTATCCCCGGCGCGGTCCCGGCGAGCCGGGCCACCGCGGGCGCCACGACCAGGGCGATGCCGGTGGCGAAGGCGGCCACCGTGACCGTGCCGGCCGCGCCGGAGCTGTAGGCGGCCAGCTCGGCCTCGGCCCGCTCCAGCTGGGCCAGGACGGCGTGGGTGTGCCGGAGCAGGATCTCGCCGGCCGGGGTGAGCCGTACGCCCTTCGCGCCGCGCTCGACCAGCCGCTGGCCGGTCTCCTGCTCCAGGGCCGTCAGCTGCTGGGAGACGGCGGACGGGGTGAGGTACAGCGCGGCGGCAGCCGCCGTCACGGTGCGGTGGTCGGCCACCGCACGCAGGATGTGGAGCCGCCGCGCTTCGATCATGGGACCGATTATCGCAATATGTCCGGGCCGCTCGGACCGTCGCCGGTTCAGACCGCCGCCGGCTCCGGCTCCCCCAGTTCCGCGCGCGCCGCGACGAAGGCGTCCACGGCCCGGTTCACGTCGTCCGTGGAGTGCGCGGCGGACAGCTGGACGCGGATGCGCGCCTGTCCCTGGGGGACCACCGGGTACGAGAACCCGATCACGTACACCCCCCGCTCCAGCAGCAGCTCGGCCATCCGGCCCGCCTTCGCCGCGTCGCCGATCATCACCGGGGCGATGGCGTGGTCGCCGGGCAGGACGTCGAAGCCCTCGGCCGTCATGCGGCGGCGGAACAGGGCGGTGTTCTCGGCGAGCCGCACGCGCAGCTCGTCGGCCGACTCCAGCAGGTCGAGGACCTTCAGCGACGCCGCGGCGATGACCGGGGCCAGGGTGTTGGAGAACAGGTACGGGCGCGAGCGCTGGCGCAGCAGGGCGACGATCTCCGCGCGTGCGGCGACATAGCCGCCGGACGCGCCGCCGAGGGCCTTGCCCAGGGTGCCGGTGACGATGTCGACGCGGTCCATGACGCCGTGCAGTTCGGGGGTGCCGCGGCCGCCGGGGCCGACGAAGCCGACGGCGTGCGAGTCGTCGACCATGACCATCGCGTCGTAGCGCTCGGCGAGGTCGCAGATCTCGGCGAGGGGCGCCACGTAGCCGTCCATGGAGAACACGCCGTCGGTGACGACCAGACGGCGGCGCGCGTCGGAGGCGTCCTTCAACTGCCGTTCCAGGTCGGCCAGATCGCGGTTGGCGTAGCGGAAGCGGCGGGCCTTGGACAGTCGGATGCCGTCGATGATGGAGGCGTGGTTGAGGGCGTCGGAGATGACCGCGTCCTCGGGGCCCAGGAGCGTCTCGAAGACACCTCCGTTGGCGTCGAAGCAGGAGGAGTACAGAATCGTGTCCTCCTGGCCGAGGAAGGCCGACAGCCGCGCCTCCAGCTCCTTGTGCACCTCCTGCGTCCCGCAGATGAAGCGCACCGACGCCATGCCGTAGCCCCAGCGGTCGAGGGCCTCGTGGGCGGCGGCGACCACCTCGGGGTGGTCGGCGAGGCCGAGGTAGTTGTTGGCGCAGAAGTTGAGGACCTCGCCGGGGCGGCCGCCCGAGGTGACGGCGACCGTCGCCGACTGCGGGCTGCCGATGACGCGCTCGGGCTTGTGCAGACCGGCGGCGCGGATCTCGTCGAGGGTGGCGCGCAGATCGTCGCGCACGGAGTCGAACATCAGGAAGCTCCTAAGAAACGCAGGAAACGCAGGAAACGCGAGTGACGCGGAAACGCGGGTGTCTTACGCGGTCCAGTCGAGGATGACCTTGCCGCCGCGGCCGCTCGCCGCGTCGGCGAAGGCCGACTCGAAGTCGCGGTAGCCGTACCGGCCGGTGATCACGGGGGCGAGGTCGAGGCCGCCCTCCAGGAGCACCGACATCGCGTACCAGGTCTCGAACATCTCACGGCCGTAGATGCCCTTGATCGTGATCATCGAGGTGACGAGCCGGGCCCAGTCGACCGGGAACTCCTCGGTGGGCAGCCCCAGCATGGCGATCCGGCCGCCGTGCGTCATGTTGGCGATCATGTCGCGCAACGCCTCCGGCCGGCCGGACATCTCCAGACCGATGTCGAAGCCCTCGCGCAGCCCGAGCTCGCGCTGCCCGTCGCCGATGGACGCCTGCGAGACGTTCAGGGCGAGGCTCGCGCCGATCTTGCGGGCCAGCTCCAGCCGCTCCTCGCTGACGTCGGTCACCATGACGTTGCGGGCCCCGGCGTGCCGGGCCACGGCGGCGGCCATCAGCCCGATGGGTCCGGCGCCGGTGATCAGGACGTCCTCGCCGACGAGCGGGAAGGACAGCGCGGTGTGCACGGCGTTGCCGAACGGGTCGAAGATCGCCGCCACGTCGAGGTCCACCGGCGTGCGGTGCACCCACACGTTGGACGCGGGCAGGGCGACGTACTCCGCGAAGGCGCCGTCGCGCCCGACGCCGAGGCCGACGGTGGCCCGGCACAGATGGCGGCGCCCGGCGAGACAGTTGCGGCACTTCCCGCACACGAGGTGTCCTTCGCCGCTGACCCGGTCCCCCACGGCGATGTCGGCGACGTCCCGCCCCGTCTCGACGACCTCGCCGACGAACTCGTGCCCGAGCACCAGCGGCGTGCTGACGGTCTGGCGCGCCCAGCCGTCCCAGGACCGGATGTGCAGGTCGGTGCCGCAGATGCCGGTGCGCAGCACCTTGATCAGCACATCGCCGGGGCCGACGGCGGGCTCCGGGACGTCCGCGAGCCACAGCCCGGGTTCCGCCTTCTCCTTGACCAGCGCCTTCAACGCAACGGCTCCTGTGGTGAGGGCCCGGGCGCGAACAGGCCGAAGGGCCCCGCAACCGGGAAGAGGTGTGGATTCGCCCAGCAATCTGCCGCACGCGGCCCGGCCAGGTCCATCGAGCTTTTCTTAAGCGCCGCCACAGCTCTGCTTCACACGAGTGGCTTCGCTCCCGGACGGGCTTCTCGCACACCACGGTGGGGCGTGTCACCCTGGACCGCAACCCGCACCGCGCCGACCGGCTGACCGGCCGGTCAGGGCGACCGACCGCGCACCGACCGACGCGCGCCGACCGATGGGGAGCCACCGATGACGACAGCACGGGATCTGATGATCGTCGCGTTGGACGTGCCGCCCGTACGCGAGGTCGGACAGGGGGATCTGTCGCTCGCCCTGGCGGGCGCGGAGGCGGTCGACCTGGTCAGGGCGGGGTCGTTCGTCCTGGACGGCGATCTGGTGGTGCCCGGGCCGCCGACGGCGCCGCAGGACCCCCTGCTGGCCGAGGCGGAGTCCTCGCTCGTGCGGACGGAGCCCTACGAGTCGGTCGAGAACTGGCTGTGGCGCCGGGGCCGCGGTCTGGCGGCCGCCTACGCCGCCCGGCTCGCGGCGGACGGACTCGTCGCCCGGCCGCGCGGCCGGCTGCTGGGCGCCCGGCCGGCGCCGGCCGTGCCCGTCGACTCGCCGGCCCGTCGGCGCGCCACCGCCCGCTGGGCTTCGGACGAGCCGGTCCTCGCCACGCTGGCCGTGTCCGTCGGTCTGCGCGAGGAGCCGGCCGAGGGGTTCCCTGGGACGCTGGACGACACGGTCGAGACGCTGCTGGCGACGGCCGGCGACGCGCTGGCGGAACTGGAGGCCGTGCGGCGCCGACGGGCCGTCGAGGACGCGGCCTTCGACAACATGTGGCAGGCCCTCTGACGCGGCCGGGTCCGCCCGCCCGGGGTCCTGGAGCTCCGGGCGGCGCCCGCCGCGCTCACGGCGCGGTCCCCTCGCGCTCCCTGCGCTGGAGCCGGCCCGCGAGGTCGGCGGCCGTGGCCTTGATGGTCTCCAGACCTGCCCGGCCCCAGGGCCGGGGCATGAGGTCCGCGACGCACACCGTGCCCAGCACCATGCCGGTCGAGTCGACGAGCGGAGCGCCGAGGTAGCTGCGGATGCCGTACTCGTCGACGACCGGGTTGCCCGCGAAGCGCGGGTAGTCCGCCACGTCCTCCAGCACCAGCGCCTTGCGCCGCACCACGACGTGCGGGCAGTAGCCGTACTGCCGGGGCAGCCGCCGCCCCACCTCGGGCTTGCCGCCCCGGGCGGCCCGGCCGCCCTGCGGGGTGTGCAGGCCGGCGAAGAACTGCTGTTCCTCGTCGAGGAAGTTGACCATGGCATACGCCGATCCGGCCATCTCGGCGAGGCGGTCCGCGAAGACGTCCAGGGCGGCCTCCGGCCATGCGCCGAGGCCCAGATGGCGCAGCCTGCGCGCCCGGGCGGGAGCCTCCTTGTCCTCCGGCGTGAGCAGCAGACGACCGGCCGGGCGCGGCGGGTCGTAGCTCATGGCCGGGCTCCGGCGCTGTGGACGTACGTCATTTGCGGCTCCGGGGGCGTGGGGTGCGGGCGTCACATGTGGGCGCCGCGGCTCGGCTGGGGTGCGGCCGGCGCATGGGCGATGAGGTGCTTGACGAGGGTGAGCAGGGTCTGGACTCCGGAGGCGGAGATCCGCGCGTCGCAGCGCACGACGGGGACGGACGGGTCCAGGTCGATGGCGGCGCGCACCTCCTCGGGGTCGTAGCGGTGGGATCCGTCGAACTCGTTGACGGCGATGATGAAGGCGAGTCCGCGTTCCTCGAAGAAGTCGACGGCGGCGAAGCACTCCTCCAGGCGGCGGGTGTCGGTGAGGATGACCGCGCCGAGGGCGCCCTCGGAGAGCTCGTCCCACATGAACCAGAACCGTTCCTGGCCGGGGGTGCCGAACAGGTAGAGCACGTGCCGGGGGTCGAGGGTGATGCGGCCGAAGTCCATGGCGACGGTCGTCTCGACCTTGTTCTCGATGCCGTCGAGGTTGTCGGTGGCGGCGCTGACGGTGGTGAGCAGCTCCTCGGTGCTGAGCGGCGCGATCTCGCTGACGGCGCCGACGAAGGTCGTCTTGCCGACCCCGAACCCGCCCGCGACCAGGATCTTGAGCGCGGTGGGAAAAGGGTCGGGGTCGGCGTCGTCGTGTCCTGCGTAGGCGCGGCTGTCGCCGTACCTGTCGTGGTGGTCGCGGTCAGAGCTGTCGTCGTAGTCCATCGAGCACTGCCTCCAGTAGGGCCCGGTCGGTGGGGGTGTGGTGGAACTCGGGGGGCTTGGTGGTCAGCGCCCCGCAGTCGAGGAGGTCGGACAGCAGCACCTTGGTGACCGCCGCCGGCAGCCTCAGATGGGCCGCGATCTCGGCGACCGACACCGGCGCGCGGGTCAGATCGAGCGCCTGGGCGTGTTCCGGGCCGAGATAGCCGAGGGGGGTCGCCCCGGTGGCCCTCACCTGTGACATGAGATCGAGGGCGACGCTGGGCCTGGTCCGGCCGTTGCTGACCGTGAACGGGCGCACCAGCCGTCCGGCCGCGTCGTCGAGCCAGGGCCCGTCGCCGGCCGCCGCCACGCTCAAGGTCCCATCACCGACGGTTCGGCGTGCTGCCGGGGCGCGGTCATCAGATACGGCCGGACGCTCTTCACCAGCATCGACATCTCGTACCCGAGCACGGCCGCGTCGGCCTCGCGTCCGGCGAGCACCGCCAGACACGTGCCGGAGCCCGCGGTGGTGACGAACAGCAGCGTCGAGTCGAGTTCGACGACGACCTGCCGGACGTCCCCGCCGTCGCCGAACCGGACGCCGGCGCTGCGGCCGAGGGAGTACAGGCCGGAGGCCAGCGCCGCCATGTGGTCGGCGCTGTCGGGGTCCAGGCCGTGGACCGACTTCACGAGCCCGTCGCAGGAGAGCAGCACCGCGCTCGTGGTGTGCGGTACGCGCTGCACGAGGCCGCTCATCAGCCAGTCGAGATCGGATACATGGCCGGTCGGCGCATCGCTCGCCATGGTGGATCGACTCCTTGGGGTCTGAAGGTTCGCGGGAGCGCTGGGGGTGGGGGTGGGGGTGCTCGCGGTGGTCATCCGGCTGGTGCGCTCCCGTCGTGCCGGGCGGTGGTCTGATCGGGACCGGGCTGGTCCCGTGCGTCGCGGGCGCCGTACGCGTCGGGCGGCGCGGCCGTGTGCGCGGGGCGTGGGGCGGATATTCCGGTCCGGTGCCGGGAAGCCGCGTCGCCGGGGGGCGGCAGGGGCGGCAGGGGCCGGATGCCTTCCGGAGCGCCGGCCGGGGCGTCGTCCCCGCCGGGGAGGCCGTGCCGGAAGGCGACCGCCTCCGGGCGGCGGGCCGGTCCCGGCTGGTCCGACGGGCGGAACGACGGCGATTCCAGGGCCCACGAGGACGAGGACGAGGACGAGGGCGAGGTCGAGGTCGGCGTCGGCGTCGGCGTCGAGGTAAGAGTCTGAGTCGGCGTCGGCGTCGGCGTCGGCGTCGGCGTCGAGGGGTACGCCGCCTGCGGGGGGACCGGCAGGGCCGGGGCGGGGTGCGGGGACGGCTCCACGACGTCCGTTTCCAGGCTCTGCTGGGCCTCCGCCAGGCCGATGCCACGCTGGAAGGCCGCCATCAGACCGGGGTCGTGACTCGCGGGCGGTCCGGCGTCCTGACGCGGCGCCGGACCGCCGCGCAGCTGGGGCACGAGGTGCTCCTGCGCCCGGCGGCGCGGCAGTTGGGGCTTGCCCATGGTGCCGCGCACGGGGCCGACGCGCGGGGTGGGCGCGAGGCCCGCGTGCTCCTCGACGGCGGGCCGGTCGCCGTGCCGGATGCCGGGGGCGGCCTCGGCCGGGTTGGGCCGTGTCTCACGAGCGCCGCGGACGGGCAGCGGCGTCGGCCGACGGCCGTGCGCGGGCCGCGGGTCCGCCGGCCGCGGGCCGGGCTCGGCAGGGCCGGTGGCATCCTGCGTCCGCGACGGGAGCGGCGGCGGGCCCCCGGCGGCGACGGTCCCGGGCTGTGACCCGGCGGGCGACGGTCCGGCGGCGGAGGCGTTCCGGGCCGGGTCGCCGGGTCCGCCGGACGGCTCCGGCGGCGGGGTCTGCGACGCGTGGGCGACGCCGAGCGGGCGACCGGCGCCGTCGCTGGCGTCCCGCATCCGCGCCGGTTCCGCCTCCGAGGCGCCGGCGGCCGGAGGCCGGCCCGCTCCGTCGGTGTCCCCGGCGCGGCCGGGCACGGGCAGGTCGCCCGCGTGCGGGTGCGCCTGGCCCGGGTGGTGGCCCGTGCCGGTGTGCCGCGGCAGGTGCGCGCTCACGGGGTCGGGGACGCGGCCGCCCTCCGGCGCGGCATGCGCGCCGGTCGGCCGGGGCCGGGGGGCCGGCGGCAGGGTCGGCCGGCCGGGGACGGCGGCGAGCGGACTCGTGGCGGGCGCGAGGGGCAGGCCGGCGCCGTCGGTGTCCGGCCCCCGGGACACGCCCCCCGGGAGGCCGGGCGCGGAGCCCAGCAGCGCCTGCGGGACGACGAGGACGGCCTGGACGCCGCCGTAGATGTTGCTCTGCAGCCGGACCCGGATGCCGTGCCGCCGGGCCAGCTGGGAGACGACGAAGAGGCCGATCCGGCCGTCGGCGAGCAGCCGGCCGACGTTCACCTGGTCGGGGTCGGCGAGCAGCGCGTTCATCCGGCTCGTCTCCTCGGCGGGCAGACCGAGCCCGCGGTCCTCGACCTCGACGGCGAGCCCCGACGTGACGAGGTTGGCGCGCAGCAGCACCTGGGTGTGCGGAGCGGAGAACACCGTGGCGTTCTCGACCAGTTCGGCGAGCAGGTGGATGACGTCGGCGACGGCGTGGCCGCGCAGTTCGCCGTCGACGGGCGGCACGAGTTTCACCCGCGAGTACTGCTCGACCTCGGCGATCGCGGACCGCAGTACCTCGGTCATGGAGACCGGGTGGCTCCACTGCCGGCGCGAGACGGCCCCGCCGAGGACGGCGAGGTTCTCGGCGTGGCGGCGGATGCGGGTGGCGAGGTGGTCGACGTGGAAGAGGCCCTTGAGCAGGTCGGGGTCCTCGATCTCGTTCTCCAGCTCGTCGAGGATGGAGATCTCGCGGTGCACGAGTGACTGAAGGCGCCGGGCGAGGTTGACGAACACCTCGAGCTTCTGTTCGCTGCCGGTCTGGCTGGACAGCTGCGCGGCCTGCACGACGGCGCTGACGGCTCCGTCGTGGGCGCGGGCGAGGTCGGCGGCGAGCAGCTCGAAGTCGTCGGCGTCGGCGGGCGGACCGCCGCGCGTCCTGCGCGCGGGCGGGACCTCGCCGCGGCGCAACGCCTCGATCACGCCGAGCAGCTCGGCCTCGCCGCGCGCGCTGCTCCGGCGCAGGGCGGCGACGCGGTCGCTGACGCAGCGGGCGGCGCGGTCGGCGGCCACGGCGGCGATCACGATGCCGACGCCGGTCACCGCGATCGCGCCGGCGATGACCGCCCACAGGGTCGGTCCGGGCCGGATGCCGGAGGAGCGCACGGTGAACAGCACGACCGCGCAGGCGCTGAGGGCGACGGCGGTCGGGGGCAGCACGGCGAGCCGCAGCAGCTGGGGCCGTATGGGTGTCTCGGCCGGCGCCAGTGCGATGCGGGGGGCCGGCCGCCCGTGCCGCCCGCCCTCACGGCGGTCTGCGCGTGCGGCGGGTGCGCGGAGGTGAGACATCGGTGTCCTCGTACTGGTCCGTCGAGCCGGATCGTCGGTCGCGGAGCCGAGGAATTCGGCCCGGTGTCGCCCAACGGCCACTCACAGTAGTCGGCAACCCATCATGTGCGGTGGGCAGTTGACAAAGTCCCGCACACTGCGTCCCGCTCTGGTATGAGGCCTCGCACGGCAGACCGATAAGCCCGCACACTCCCGGGCGCAACGAGGAAAGATCTCGATCAGAGCTGGTCAGAGGCAGTCACGAAAAGACCGTGCGGGCGGGGAGCTCTGCGCTCCCGGCCCGCACGGTCGAACGCCCGCCTGTCCGCTCAGCCCGCCACAACGGCCTCCGGCGCCTCGCCGTCCTCGGTGGCGCCCCGCGAGACGTCACTCTCGGTATCGGCTTTGGCCCTGACTTCGGCGTCGTCCAGCGACTGCCAGCCGTCGACCGGGGCGCGCGCCGCACCGCGCCACCACGGTTCGCCCGGGACCGTCTCCGCAGCGGGCTCGAAGGGCTCCCCGGGACGCGGCAGGGCGACCCGCGCCCCGGCCCCACGGCCGGCGGCCAGCGTGCCCTCGCCCGGGTCGGTCCACGCGTGCGTGGCGAGGTTGAAGGTGGCCCAGTGGATGGGCAGCATCACCCCGCCGGGACCGCCCTGCAGGTCGAGATGGGCCCGCATGCCCTCTTCGGGAGTCATGTGGATGTCGGGCCAGAACTCCGAGAACGCACCGATCTGGATCATCGTCGCGTCGAACGGGCCGTGTGCGGCGCCGATCTCCTTGAAGCCGTCGAAGTAGCCGGTGTCGCCGCTGTGGTAGATCCGGTGTTCCGCGCCGGCGACGACCCAGGACGCCCACAGGGTGTGCTGGGTGTTGCGCAGTCCGCGGCCGCAGAAGTGGCGGGCCGGCGTGGCGGTCAGGGTGAGCCCGCCGACCTTCGTCTCCTCGTGCCAGTCCAGCTCGCGCAGCCGGTCGGCGGACACACCCCAGTGCTCCAGGTGGGCGCCGACGCCGAGCGGCACGGCGAACAGGGTGTCCGTGCCGGCCAGCGCCTTGATCGTCGGCAGGTCCAGATGGTCGTAGTGGTCGTGCGAGATGACCACGACGTCGACCGGACCCAGCGCGGCCAGCGGCAGCGGGACCGGGTGCAGCCGCTTGGGGCCGGCGAAGGGGAACGGCGAACAGCGCTCGCCCCAGACGGGGTCGAACAGGACGCGCTGTCCGTCGATCTCCGCGAGCACGCTGGAGTGCCCCATCCAGGTCACCCTGAGACCGGTGGCGGGCGGCTTGGCGAGATCGGCGAGGGTGGTGGCGTGCACCGGCACGGTGCCCACGGGGGCGCGACGGGGGCGCTGCTCCTTGTCCAGGAAGACCTTGGCGAAGTCGAGCGCGGAGCCCGAGGGGCGGGTCCGCGCCGAACCGCCGGGGTTCACGAAGACCCCGTCCTTGTAGTGGGGCGATCTACGGATGCGCGCCAGGCGCTCACCGCTGGGATCCGCGCCGAAGGCCTCGGGCTGCAGAGCGCGGAGCCCGGAGCTCAGGGAACGGAAACCGGACACGGTACCTCCAGGTGGAGTCGCTGAGGCGTTCCATTATGGTCGCCCCCTCCGACAACGCGTTGACAGGCCTCGTCCCGCCTCCCGATACTGACCCACCGTTCAGTACCACCCCGGTCGAGGAGCCCAGCCCACCCCGGGACCCGGGTCGCGCTCCAGGGGCTCGGCACCATGGGCGGAGCCACGGCGCGCTTCCTCACGCGCGCGGGGCTGACGGTCGTGGCCGTGGCCGACGTCAAGGGCACCATCGCCAACCCCGACGGACTCGACGTGGAGGCGCTGCTCGCCGCCCGGGACGCCCACGGCGCCGTGGACCGGGCCGCTCTGCGCCCCGGCGACCGCGAGCTGCCGGGCCACGCCTGGCTGTCGGCGGAGGCGGAGGTGCTCGTCCCAGCGGCCGTGTCCGCCCCCAGGGCTCCCTGCCGACGCCGAGGGCCACGGATAGGGTGACCGGGTGGCGAGGGTCCGGTTGAGCGTGGCCGAGCGGCGCGAGGAGCTGCTGCGGGCGGCCATCGAGCAGATCGAGGCGCGGGGCGTGGCGGCGGTCAGGATCGCCGACGTCGCCGCGGCCCTCGGCGTGAGCAACGCGCTGGTGCTCTACCACTTCTCGACGAAGGAACGGCTGGTCGCCGAGGCGTTCGCCCGCGCGGCCCAGGACGATCTGGCGCACCTGCGCAAGCTGGTCGGCCGCCGCACGACGGCGCTGCGCCGGCTGCGCGCGGCCGTGCGCTGGTACGCGCCCACGGGGCAGGCCAAGGGCTGGCGGCTGTGGATCGAGGGCTGGGCCGTGTCACTGCGCGAGCCCGCGCTGCGGGAGGTGGCCCGCGATCTCGACCAGGAGTGGAAGGCCGCGCTCGTCGGGGTGATCGCGGAGGGCGTGGCCGCGGGCGAGTTCCCGTGCCCGGACCCGGCCGGCACGGCCCTGCGCCTGACGGCCCTCCTGGACGGGCTCGCCGTACAGCTGACGTCCTACGAGGGCGCGGTGCCCCGGGCCCGGGCGCAGGAGTGGGTCGACGAGGCGCTGGACCGCGAACTGGGCCTGGCGCCCGGCACGCCGGTCGCCCGGGAGCGCTGAACGTCCGGGAGGGCTGGTCGACCGCTCATCGCTCGCCGCTCGACAGCTCGCAGCTCATCGCTCATCGCTCACTGTTCGACCGCCCGCCGCCCGACCGGCAGCCGGTCCCCGGGCGGTGCGCGGCCCGGCAGCCGGTTCCCGGGCGGTGCGCGGCCCGGCAGCCGGTCCCAGGCGGCGCGCCGGGCAGCCGGCCCCGGGCGGGCAGCCGGTCCCGGTCGGTGCGCGGC
>NZ_JBHVYK010000079.1:22870-37347 GCF_042880855.1 Streptomyces sp. NPDC058291 | reverse complement strand
CGCCCCGGCGGGACAGGGGCGCGGGCCCGGCGGCCCGGGCCCCGCCCGTCACAAGGCCCGCTCGCGCGACCGCCGCTGACGACACGTCACCTGGCGTCGATGTCCCGGCGATCCGAGCGCGGGGCTCAGGGGTACGACACCACGGTCGACGGCACCGTCGACGTGCCGGAGGTCGGCGCCCCGAGGTCGTTGATCACGTGCTCGTACTGGCCCTGACCGCCTAGGGAGACCACCAGCAGGTCGTGGAACCTCACGCCCGGTGCGTTCGGGGCGGCGAAGCCGTGGTGCTGGACGATCGTCGGGTCGGCGTTGTAGAAGCAGTAGCTGCCCAGCCCCCAGCCCTCGTGCGCGGTGACCTTGTCGCCCACCTTGTAGGCCGCGTAGCCCTTCACCGCGCCGTTCTGGATCGCCGCCTGGTTCGGGGCGTCGTACGCCTTCTCGTTCTGGAAGAAGATCGTGCGTCCGCGCTGGCCGTACCACTGCACGTCGTACTTGTTGAAGTGCTCCACGAACAGGCCGGTGGCCAGCACGTCATGGCCGTTGACGACCACGCCGTAGTCGGCCCGGTTGGTCTCCCAGCCGACGCCTTCGCCGTGGTCGGCGCGCCAGACCCAGGTGTGGTCGACGATGGTGTGCCGGTTGTTGACGACCATGCTGGTCGTGGCCTTGCCGGCGCCGGCCCCGCCGATGCGCACGAACACGTCCTGGACGGTGGTCGGGTTGGCGGAGTGGTCGCGCGAGGCTCCCGGCGGACCCACCTCCAGCAGGGTCGGGGAGTTGACCGGTCCGGCGTCGATGAGGAAGCCCGCCAGCCGAACCCCGTCCACGTCGGCCACCTTGAGCGCGGTGACGCCGTTGTCCGGGATGAGCGTGGCGTAGCCCAGACCCAGCACCACGGTGTCGGCGCGGGTCACCCTGAGGGGCTGGTCGAGGTGGTAGACACCCGGCGTCAGCAGCAGGTCGAGGCCCTGCGCGAGCGCCTGGTTGAGGGTGGCCGCGCGGACGCCGGGCCTGGCGACGTAGAACCGCGACAGGGGAAGCGAGGTGCCGCGCGGGGTGCCGTTGCCCCAGCTGACCCCGCGCGCGTTCGTGCGCTTCGCGGGCAGGAAGACGCGGAACGCGCCGCCGCCGTCGACGTACAGGAACGGCTTCTCCCGGGAGACGGGCGTGGTGTCGAGCGTGGTGTACGGCGGGTCGGGGAAGCTCTGGGCGGGCGCCCCCTCGACGCCCGAGAACACCATGTTCCACACGCCGTTGAGCCAGCTGCCGATCGCGCTGTCCCGGGTGTACCACTGCTGCTGCGAGTACGGGCCGATCTGGCCCTCGATGCGGCTGTCGGCGATGTATCCGCCGCTGGCCCAACCGTAGCCGGACGGCGCGAGGTTGAGGCCGCCGCGTACGTGCATCCGGCGGAAGGGGGCCGCCTGGGCGACCGCCCAGCGGTTGGTGCCGCTGGCCGGGACGAGCGCGAGGTTCTCCGCCGAACGCCAGAAGTTCTGCGTCGCGTTGCCGCCGAACCAGCCGGCGTCGACCGTCACGTCCCCGTTGATCGTGGTGTCGTCGGGGGAGAGGCCGAGGCCCGCGATGGAGGTGTAGAAGCCGAGCTGGGCGTTGAGGCCGTGGTACACGCCGGGCTTGAACAGCAACGCGTAGCGCCCGGCGCCGAACTGGGCCGACTCCTGCTGCCGGAAGACCGCGTCGAGGCGGGCCTGGATGTCCGGCGTCGACGGATCGAAGACGAGGACGTTCGGTCCGAGGTCGCCGCCGCCCGGCAGGGCGCGCGGACGTTTCCCGGGTACGCCGGCCGAAGCTGCGCCGGCCGCAGGTGCGGCGGCGGCCGACGAGGCGGCCAGTCCGGTGAGGGCGGGCGCGGCGGCGGCCGTCGCGGCGGCGGCCAGGACGGCTCTGCGGCGGACGGCGGGCGTGTCCGACGGCGGGGTGTGCGGCATGGGCGGCTCTCCTCGGTACAGGCCGCTCGCGGGGAACGGCCGATTAAGGGAAGTGAAGGAGGACTTGCCTGAGAGCGCTCTCTCACCGCTGAATGCTTCAACTACCCGAACGGGCGCGTCAAGTGGTGGAGACGGAGTTCCGCAGAGTCTGCCGGGACTCTTGACGCGCACCGCTTCGGGGGTTTAACTCACGTCCTAAATTAAGCCCTGATGACACCGGGAGCCGACCCATGCGCACCATCCGAGCCGCGGCCACAGGAGCCGTCGTCATGTCCCTCGCCCTCGCGGCCACGGCCTGCGGCGGAGGCAGCTCGACCGACGGCGAGGGCTCCAACGACTCGCCGAAGACGCTGACCTACTGGGCCTCCAACCAGGGCGCGAGCATCGAGGTGGACAAGAAGGTCCTCCAGCCGGAGCTCGACAAGTTCGAGGAGAAGACCGGGATCAAGGTGAAGCTGGAGGTCGTCCCCTGGTCGGACCTGCTCAACCGGATCCTCACCGCGACCACTTCCGGCCAGGGCCCCGACGTCCTCAACATCGGCAACACCTGGTCGGCCTCGCTCCAGGCCACCGGCGCGCTGCTGCCCTGGAACGACGCGAACCTCGCGAAGATCGGCGGCAAGGACCGCTTCGTCGCCTCCGCGCTCGGCTCCACCGGTGCCCAGGGCAAGGACCCGGCCGCGGTGCCGCTGTACTCCATGGCGTACGCCCTCTACTACAACAAGCAGATCTTCGCCGACGCCGGCATCACACAACCCCCCGCCACCTGGGCCGAGTTGACGACGGACGGCAAGAAGATCCAGGCGAAGGGCAAGCAGGTCCTGGGCGCCGAGGGCGCCAACGTGTCGGAGAACATCCACCACGTCTTCGTCTTCGCCAAGCAGCACGGGGCCGACTTCTTCACCGCGGACGGCAAGCCCGACTTCACCTCCGACGGCGTCGTCACGGCGGTCAAGCAGTACGTCGACCTGATGGCGAAGGACAAGGTCATCCCGCAGGGCAACGCCGAGTACGCGCAGAACCAGTCCGTCAGCGATTTCGCCAAGGGGAAGACGGCGATGCTGCTGTGGCAGTCCGCCTCCGCCAATCTGGCGTCCCAGGGCATGAGCGAGGACCGGTACGGCATCGCCCCCGTGCCCGTGCAGTCGGGTGCGCCGGGTACCGGAGCCCAGGTCAACTCGATGGTCGCGGGCATCAACCTGGCCGTTTTCAAGAACACCGACAACCTCGACGGCGCCACCGAGTTCGTGAAGTTCCTGACCGGTGACGAGGAGCAGAAAATCCTCAACAAGGCTTACAGCACCATTCCGCCGGTGGCGTCGGCGCAGGCCGACCCCTCCTTCGGCACCCCGGCGAACGCGGTCCTGAAGGACACCCTCGCCAAGAGCGCGGCCGCGCTGCCGCAGGTCGCCGACGAGTCGCAGTTCGAGACGACGGTCGGCACGGCCGTCAAGGAACTGTTCGCCGAGGCGGCCGCGGGCCACCCGGTGACGACCGAGTCGGTCAAGGCCGAGCTCACCAAGGCCCAGCAGCAGATGCCGGCGAAGTGAGCCGGATGACCACCACGATCGAGGTCCGAAAGCCTCAGGCAAGTCCGGAGAGCGACGGAGTCCGGCGAGCACGGCCCGGCCGGATCCGCCGCCTCGGACTGCCCTACCTGCTCCTTCTGCCCGCCCTGATCCTCGAACTCCTGGTCCACCTGGTGCCGATGGTGATCGGCGTCGTGATGAGCTTCAAGGAGCTCACCCAGTTCTACATCCGCGACTGGGGCACCGCCCCCTGGTCGGGCATCGACAACTACCGCGTGTCCGTGGACTTCGACGCCCCCGTCGGCCATGCCCTGCTCCGCTCCTTCCTCGTCACGGTCGGCTTCACCCTGCTGTCGGTCGGCCTGTGCTGGATCCTCGGCACCGCGGCCGCGATCTTCATGCAGGACGCCTTCCGCGGCCGCGGACTGCTGCGGGCGCTGTTCCTGGTGCCGTACGCGCTGCCCGTCTACGCAGCCGTGATCACCTGGGTCTTCATGTTCCAGCACGACAACGGTCTGGTGAACCACGTCCTGCACGACCAGCTGCACCTCACCGACGAACCGTCCTTCTGGCTCATCGGCGACAACAGTTTCTACGCGTTGCTCACTGTTTCCGTCTGGAAGGGCTGGCCGTTCGCGTTCCTCATCGTCATGGCCGGCCTGCAGAACGTCCCGCGCGAACTGTACGAGGCGGCGGCGCTGGACGGAGCGGGGGTGTGGCAGCAGATCCGGCGCATTACCCTGCCGTCCCTGGCCCCGGTCAACCAGGTCCTCGTCCTGGTGCTGTTCCTGTGGACGTTCAACGACTTCAACACCCCGTTCGTCCTCTTCGGCCGGGCCGCACCGCAGGCCGCCGACCTGATCTCGGTGCACATCTACCAAGCGTCCTTCGTCACCTGGAACTTCGGCACGGGCTCGGCGATGTCGGTCCTGCTGCTGCTCTTCCTGCTCGCCGTGACCGGCGTCTACCTGGCCGCCACCACCCGGGGAAGGAGGCCCTCCCGTGCGCGCTGAATCGCCCATGGCCCCGCCGAGTTCGTTCCTGTGGTCCCGGCGGATCTTCCTCACCCTGCTCACCGGCTTCGTCCTGGTGCCGGTCTACGTGATGGTCTCCAGCTCCCTGAAGCCCCTCGCGGACGTCACCGGCACGTTCCGCTGGCTGCCCAGCGGACTGACGATCCGCCCCTACATCGACATCTGGTCGACGGTCCCGCTCGCCCGGTACTTCGTGAACTCGCTGGTCGTGGCGGCCGCCGCGACGGTCTGCTCGGTGGTGATCGCCGTGTTCAGCGCGTACGCGGTGAGCCGTTACGACTTCCGCGGAAAACGCACCTTCACGGTCACCGTGCTGTCGACGCAGATGTTCCCCGGCATCCTCTTCCTCCTCCCGCTGTTCCTCCTCTACGTCAACATCGGCAACGCCACCGGCATCGCGCTGTTCGGCTCGCGCGGCGGTCTCATCCTGACGTACCTGACGTTCTCGCTCCCCTTCTCCATCTGGATGCTGATCGGATACTTCGACTCGGTGCCGCGCGACCTGGACGAAGCCGCGCTGGTGGACGGCTGCGGACCGCTCGGCGCGCTCTTGCGGATCGTGGTTCCGGCCGCGATCCCCGGCATCGTGGCGGTCGCCGTCTACGCCTTCATGACCGCCTGGGGCGAGGTGCTGTTCGCCTCCGTCATGACCAACGACACCACCCGCACGCTCGCCGTCGGACTCCAGGGCTATTCCACCCTCAACGACGTCTACTGGAACCAGATCATGGCCGCCTCGCTCGTCGTCAGCGTGCCCGTGGTGGCCGGCTTCCTGCTGCTCCAGCGCTATCTCGTCGCCGGCCTGACCGCCGGAGCCGTTAAGTGACCCGACACGCCGATCCCGAAAGGACCTCAGTGACCATCGACCTCGCCGCCCTGCCCCGCGACTTCCTGTGGGGGACCGCCACCTCGGCGTACCAGATCGAGGGAGCCGTGGCGGAGGACGGCCGATCGCCGTCGATCTGGGACACGTTCTCGCACACGCCGGGGAGGATCGCGGGCGACGACCACGGCGACGTCGCCTGCGACCACTACCACCGCTGGCGCGAGGACATCGCCCTCATGCGTCAACTGGGGGTGAACGCCTACCGGTTGTCGATCGCCTGGCCCCGCGTCGTGCCAGGCGGGGACGGACCGGCGAACCCCAAGGGCCTCGACTTCTACGACCAGGTGGTCGACGGCCTGCTGGAGTCGGGCATCACGCCCTCCGTCACGCTCTACCACTGGGACCTGCCCCAGGTCCTCCAGGACCGCGGCGGCTGGCCCGAGCGGGACACCGCCGAGCACTTCGCCGCCTACGCGTCGGCCGTCGCCGAGCGGCTGGGCGACCGCGTCACGCACTGGGCCACCCTCAACGAGCCCCTCTGCTCCGCCTGGATCGGCCACCTCGAAGGCACGATGGCCCCCGGCCTCACCGATCTGACGGCCGCCGTCCGCGCCTCCTACCACCTGCTGCTCGGCCATGGGCTCGCCGTCCAGGCCATCCGCGCTCAGGCCCCCCGGGCGAAGATCGGCATCGTCAACAACCTCTCCACGGTCCATCCCGCCTCCGACCGGCCCGAGGACCTCGCCGCCGCCCACCGCATGGACGGCCACACCAACCGCTGGTGGCTCGACCCGATCCACGGCCGCGGCTTCCCGGCGGACATGCGGGAGGTCTACGGAGTGGAACTCCCGGAGAAGGGCGCCGACTTGGCGACGGTCGCCGCGCCGCTGGACTGGCTGGGCCTGAACTACTACTTCCCCGCCACGGTGACCGACGAGCCGGACGGTCCCGCCCCGCACGCCCGCTCCGTCCGCCGGGCCGGCGTCCCGCGCACCGGGATGGACTGGGAGGTCGACCCGAGCGGCATCGAGACGCTGCTGCTGCGTCTGACCGACGAGTACGGCCCCCGCCGGCTGTACGTCACGGAAAACGGTTCCGCCTACCCGGACGTCGTCCGTCCCGACGGCACGGTCGACGACCCCGAGCGCCAGGCCTATCTGACCGGCCACCTCGCCGCCTGCGCCTCCGCCGCCCGCAAGGGCGCCCCCCTGGCCGGCTACTTCGCGTGGTCCCTGCTGGACAACTTCGAGTGGGCGTACGGCTACGACAAGCGCTTCGGCCTCGTCCACGTCGACTACCGGACGCAGGCGCGGACGATCAAGGGCACCGGACACCACTACGCGGAGATCGTCCGCAGGCATCGCGAGGGGGTGGCGAAGGCCGCCTGAGGAGGCGGGGTACGGCGGGTCCGGGTGCGGGAGCGCGCGCCCGCCGTGCCCCTTTCCCTGCATGCCATGGGCATATGTATGTCATGAGCACAACATAATCATCTGTCCGTCTCCAGCGAGGAGAGCCGCATGTCGCCACGCACCGCTCGCACTCCCCGTACACTCCTGACCGCCGCGGCCGCCCTGGCCCTGCTGGGCGCGGGTCCGGCCCTCGTCGCACCGGGCGCCGCCGCCGCGCCCGCGGCCGAAGCGCCCGCCTGGGACGCCGACCGCGCCGCCGCCGCGTACGCCGCCGGCCCGGCCGCCGTCACCGCCTCCGGCAGCGAGAACGGCGGCACCGCCCCCGGCCTCGCCTTCGACGGCAACGGCACCACCCGCTGGTCCAGCAACTTCGCCGACGACGCCTGGATCCGCCTCGACCTCGGCACGACCATCCGCGTCGACCGGGTCGTCCTGGACTGGGAGGCCGCCTACGGCAAGCGCTACGTCCTGGAGGTGTCGAAGAACGGCACCGACTGGACGCCCTTCTACACGGAGACCGCCGGTACCGGAGGATCGGTCACCGCCCACACCTACCCACAGGAGGCGACGGGCCGATACCTCCGCCTGCGCGGCCTGGAACGCGCCACGCCGTACGGCTACTCGCTCTACTCCTTCCGGGTCTATGGGGGCGAGCCCGCTCCCGCCTCCACCCTCCGTTCCAACCTCGCCCTGAACCACCCGGCGTACTCCGACTACTACCAACACCCGGGTAACTCACCGTCGTTCGTCACGGACGGCGGCCACCCGGCCAACCTGAAGGACGACGCCACCCGCTGGTCGAGCGACTGGAACGCGGACCGCTGGGTCGGTGTCGACCTCGGTGCGACGTCGACGATCGACACGGTCGAGCTGTACTGGGAAGCCGCCTACGCCGTCGACTACCGAATCCAGGTCTCCGACGACGACCGCACCTGGCGCACGGTGTACCAGCCGTCCGCCGCGGAGGTCGCCGCGCGCCGGGCGAACGTGAAGTCCCCGGCCGAGGCAGTCGGTGTGCACGACAGCCTGCGACTGCCCCAGCCGGCGACCGGCCGCTACGTCCGCATGCTCGGCAAGGAACGCCGCTCCTTCTACAACCCGGCCCCCGCCACGGCCCAGTTCGGCTACTCCCTCTACGAGTTCGAGGTCTGGGGCACCGGCGGCAACGCCTCAGCCGCCTACCCCGCCCTTCCCGGCGAGCAGCAGGGCACGTACCGCACGGCGTTCTTCGACGACTTCACCACCGCGGCCCTCGACCGCTCCAAGTGGAGTGTCGTACGCACCGGAGCGGAGATGGGCTCCGTCAACGGCGAGGCGCAGGCGTACGCCGACTCGGCCGAGAACGTCCGCACCGAGAACGGCGCTCTCGTCCTGCGGGCTAAGTACTGCAAGGGCTGCACCCAGGCGGGCGGCGGCACCTACGACTTCACCTCCGGCCGCGTGGACACCCACACCAGGTTCGACTTCACCTACGGCCGGGTCAGCGCCCGCATGAAGCTGCCCGTCGGTGACGGATTCTGGCCCGCCTTCTGGCTGCTGGGCAGCAACGTCGACGACCCGTCCGTTTCCTGGCCCGCCTCCGGCGAGACCGACATCATGGAGAACATCGGCTACGCCGACTGGACCAGCTCCGCCCTGCACGGTCCCGGCTACTCAGCGGACGGCAACATCGGCGCCCGCCAGACCTACCCCAACGGCGGCCGCGCCGACGACTGGCACACGTACGCCGTGGAGTGGGCGCCGACCGGCATGCGCTTCTACGTCGACGACCGCCTCGTCCAGGAGACGACCCGCAACAAGCTGGAATCCACCCGAGGCCAGTGGGTCTACGACCACAACCAGTACGTGATCCTCAACCTCGCCCTCGGCGGCGCCTACCCGGCCGGCTGGAACCAGGTGACGACCCCCTACCGGGGCCTGCCGCAGTCGAGCGTGGACCGGATCGCGGGCGGGGGAGTGCGGGCGGAGGTGGACTGGGTGCGGGTCGAACAGAAAGGTTAGGGCCGACGGCCACGACGGCCACGACGGCCACGACGGGAACGCCGTGGCTTTTGACCGTGTACCGAGGAGCCGCAGTACACGGTCGGCATCACGCTGCCGCGTCCCGTCAGATGATCGTGGAGGCGGCCTCAATCGCCGGGAGAGCCACTTCCGCCTCGGCCAGGAACGGGCTCGGTTCGCCCGACCAGGAGACGTACAGGCTGTCGCGCGCTCTCGTGCAGGCGACGAACAGCAGGCAGCGTTCGGACATCATGTCGGTCTCGTGCTGCATGGCGTCCAGGTCGGGCGAGGTGATCGCCTTGGGGAACGGCAGGGTGTCCTCGTTGACGCCGATGACCGCGACGCAGCGGAACTCCAGCCCCTTGAACGAATGCATGGTTCCGACCCGCACGGTCGTGCCCTCCGCCGCGGCGGACTCGGCGGCGCGCAGCGTCGCGGCGGGGATGCCGGCGTCCTTGAGACGTGCCACCGTTCTCGCACACGTCTTGTTGAACCGCGCGCTGATTCCTATCTCCCCGGCTCCCACGCCCGCATCCAACCAGGTCCGCACCTGGGCCACGAGCGCGTCGAGTTCGGCTTCCTCGTTCGCCGCCGCGTGCACGACGGGCCCGTCCCCGTGCAGGGCGGATCGGTAGCCGAGCAGGGTGTCGGGGCGGTTGGCGTCCTCCAGCTCGGCGATCGAGCGGCCGACGAGCAGGGCCGTGGACCAGCGCAGGATCTCCTGGGTGCTGCGGTAGTTCTTGCGGAGCTTCACCGACCGCCCGGTCACCTTGATGCCGAGCGACTTCAGCGAGACCTTCGAGTCGTAGATGCGCTGATGCGGGTCGCCCGCGATGAACAGGTCGTCCGGGCGGGCGGGAGCGGCCGCACGCAGGAGCCGCCACTGTGCCGGGTGCAGGTCCTGCGCCTCGTCCACCACGACGTGCCGGTACTGCGGGCCCTTCTCCTCCAGCAGCCGGGCCGCCTGCGCGCACGTCTGGAGCCAGGTGCGGGCTCCGTCCGCGGCCAGAGCGACCGTGAACCGCTCGACCGTCTCCCACACGAGGGGCCGCTCGGCCGCCACCAGCCTGCTTCCGCGGCCGCGCCGGTCCGCCGCCTCGTACTCGGCCAGGGTCCTGATGTCCTGGGCCAGGATGACGTGCCGGTACTCCTGGGCGAGGAACTGCGCGCTGCCGGGGAAGCCCGTCGCCTTGGCGGCCTTGCCCCAACGGCTCTCCTCCTCGTTGTTCATCAGCGGCCGCAGGGCCACCGCGCCCGGTGCCTCGGCGACGACACGGTTCGCGAAGCCGTCCACCGTCGAGATGTCCACCCGCTCGCGCAGCTCCGAATCCTCCACCAGGGACTCCAGACCGGAGCGGAGCGCGTTGACGAGGGCGTTGGTGTAGGTCGTGAGGAGGATGCGGTCTCCCTCGCGCAGATGCCCGAGCAGATGCTTGACCCGGTGCAGGGCCACCACGGTCTTGCCGGTGCCCGGCCCGCCGGTGACCTGGGCGGGCCCCGAGTAGGACGCCCGGTAGGCGACCTTGCGCTGCGAGGGGTGCAGGAACACCCGCCAGGCCGCGAAGGGCTTCTCGAGGATGTCCCGCAGCTCCTCGGAGGCCGTGACCAGCGCGATACGTGCCCGGCTGTGCCGGATCGCCGTCTCGTAGTCCTGCGTGTCCACCGGCTGCGACGATGCCTGCAGGGCCGGCGCGACGATGTCCTGCCAGACCTCCTCCACCGTGCAGCCCTCCGCGAGGTACTGCAACACCTCCCGCTGGTCCTGCGGAAGCAGCGGCGCGAAGAT
Organism: Streptomyces sp. NPDC058291; assembly: GCF_042880855.1. Classification (NCBI taxonomy): domain Bacteria; kingdom Bacillati; phylum Actinomycetota; class Actinomycetes; order Kitasatosporales; family Streptomycetaceae; genus Streptomyces; species Streptomyces sp. NPDC058291. The sequence continues at coordinate 26,813 of NZ_JBHVYK010000079.1, read as the reverse complement.
CTCCAGCTGCTCCTTGTCGACGAGCGACCGGGCCTGCCGCAGCGTCTCGGCGTCGATGCCGAGGGCGGTGAGATCCCCGTCGGAGAACTTCGCGAACAGCCGCTCCTTCGGCGAGGTCCGCGCCACCCGCTCGTACGCCGGCGTGAGCTCGTCGAGGGTCACCGCGTCCCGGATCTCGACGGTCCGTGTCACCTCGTTGATGCTGGACTTCTGCTTCTTCGCCCAGGCGATGGCCTTGTCGTGCTGCATGACCCGCAGCAGGACGAAGGTGTCCCCGGAGGGCGGAGCGAGGACGACACCGCGCCAGAACTGGTCGATGCGGATCGTCCGGATCTGCTTGTCCTTCGCGTTCGTCAGGCTCTCCAGCTTCAGCCCCGGATCCTTGAAGAGCTGGTCGAGGGTGAGCCGGCTGAACTTCTCCCAGGCTTCCAGGACGCCCTTCCTGACCGGGGGCTGGAGCTTGGGGAGTTCGGCGAAGAACGCGATGTCGAAGGCTAGCTGCGGCATGGGTGGATCCTAAGGGCCGGGCGGGCTGCGGCGGGCTGAGGTGAGGGAGAACGACCAGGTCAGGTGGGTGAACCGGCCCGGCCGCCGTCGAGATCCAGACGGATCACCGCCAGGGTCTCTGCCACCTCGGCGGTGAGTTCGTCGTCCGGGCCGAGCACCATGCACAGGTCGGCGTGCAGCGGGTCCAGGACGCCGAACGCGTCCGCCGTCCGGCCCTGCGCGAGCAGCAGCATGCCGATGTCCCGGCGCAGTTCCACGGCGTCCTCGCTCACGTCGCCACCGATGGCCCGCACCAGCTCCAGGACGTCCTGAAGACCGGCCAACGCCTCGGTCACCTGCCCGAGTTCGCCCCGGCAGCGGGCTGCCTGCGCCCGGCTGTCGAGAGCGGATTCACTGGCCGGACCGCTGATCCTGCCGTAGGCCTCGGCGAGCGCCTCGAACTCGGGCAGCGCCGCCCGGTAGTCGCCCGCCAGTTGTCGGCTGAAGGCCCGCCGCCTGCGCAGCCCGAGCACCACCTTGTTCTCGGAGCCCAGGGAGCGCGCCGCCGACTCGATCAGCTCACCGACCACCTCCGCGGCCTGCGAGTACCGCTCCTCCTCCATGAGAGCCGCATAGTGGGCGTGCACCTCCCGCACCTGGTCGCGCAGCGCTTCGGGAAGCGGCGCGGGCGCGACGGCACCCGGCGTCTGCGCCGAGCCGGTGCGGGCGGTCGCTCCCGCGCCGGCCCGCGCGCGGGGCGCGTACGGGCGGCGGAAGATCCCGGTAGGGTCCGGAGCACCGGCGGGTCCGGCCTCCTGAGCCGTGGACGGCTCACCGGGCGCGGGCAGGAAGGGCCGCAGCCGCTCGTACACCTCCTGCACGTCCCTGGGACGCGCCTCGGGGGCCTTGCGCAGCAGATGCAGGACCAGTTCCTCCAGCGCGGACGGCACGTCGGCGCGCAACTGCCGCAGGGGCGTGGGGGCCGCCTGGACGTGCTGCGTCATCAGCTGCCACTCACTGTCCCCGCTGAACAGCGTCCGCCCGCACAGCAGCTCGTGCAGGACACACCCGAGGGCGTACAGGTCGGTGTGCGGCGTGACCCGCGCGCCGCGCACCTGCTCCGGCGCCATGTACTGGTACGTGCCGATGGGACTACCGGTCGCCGTCAGCTTGGTGACGTCCGAGCGCAGGATGGCGGCGATGCCGAAGTCCAGCACCTTCACCGTCCCGTCCCGCGCGACGAGGATGTTTCCCGGCTTCAGGTCCCGGTGCACCACCGGCACGTCGTGCGCGTACGACAGCACGGTCGCCACCTGCGCCGCCACGGCCACCGCCCAGCTCACCGGCAGGAGGCGCTGCGGATGGATGTAGGCGGGCAGCGGCACCCCGTCCACCAGCTCCATGACGAGGTACAGCTGCTCGTACGTCTCGTCGAGCACCGCGTCGTACACCTGCGGAACGCCCGGGTGCTGGATCCGCGCGGTGATCCGCGCCTCCCGCCGGAACCGCTTCTCGAACTCCTCCGCCAGGTGCGGTGACGTCACCGACTGGGGCCGGATGCGTTTCACGGCGACGGGCCGGTCCAGTACGGCGTCGTAGCCGCGCCACACGTCCCCCATGCCGCCGTGGCCGAACTGTTCGAGCAGCTCGTACCGCCCCGCGATCGGTTCTTCCGGCACCCGTCCCCCGCCCCCCGTGAGCGTCCGCTGTGGTCAGGGGGTCAGTTTCGCGCCTGAGGGATTCCCGAGTCCAGCCGGGCTACCGGTTCCCGCCAGGTACGACGTACTCCGCCCACACCGTCTTACCGGGCCCGTCCACGCGGGGCGTGCAGCCCCAGCGGTCGGCGAGCGCCTCGACGAGGAGCAGGCCGCGCCCGCCGTCGTCCGGTGCGGTGGTGCGGATGCGGGGGAGACGTTCACCGCGGGTGTCGCTCACCTCGATCCGTACGGTGCCGGTGGCAGGGTCCGCGCCGAGCAGGACGTGGAAGTCCCGTCCGGCGACGTGCCCGTGCCGTACGGCGTTCGCGCACAACTCGGCCGCGACGAGCGTCAGAACGTCGTGCGTGTCGCTGCCGAACGGGATGCCCCACGCGTCGAGTCGTTCGCCGCACATGCGCCGGGCGAGCCGCGCGCCGCGGCGCGTGGAGCTGAACCGCATGGCGAAGCGGCATACCGGTGCGAGGGATTCTGTGCTGTTCATGCACTTACGGTGGCGGTTTGTGGCGTAGCGTGACGAGGGGTGACGCGCCGACGCGGGCTTTCGTACGCGGCGGCACGCGCCGTGTACGTGGCGATACGCGGGGAGCGGAAGAAGCGAGGCGGTGTCCGTGCGGCACGACGAGGCGGAGCAGCGGCGACCGGAGGACGAACCCGGGGCCGGGGTGGTGGGCGCGTTCGGGCGGCAGTTGAAGCTGCTGCGGATGCGCGCGGGCCTGGACCGGGTCGAGTTCGGCAAGCGGGTCGGCTACTCGGCCGAGTCGGTGGCGTCCTTCGAGCAGGGCCGCCGGACGCCGCAGGCCAAGCTCATCGACCGTGCGGACGAAGTGCTGGACGCCGGGGGCGTGTTGAAGGCGCTGAAGGAGGAAGTGGGGCGGGCTCAGTATCCGGCGTTCTTCCGGGACATGGCTCGGCTGGAGGCCGAGGCGGGCGAACTGTGCGCCTATGACACGCTCGTGGTCAATGGCCTGCTCCAGACCGAGGACTACATGCGAGCCATCCTCTCCATGCGCCGTCCGCTGCTGGACGAGGAGACGATTGAACTGCGCGTCACCGCGCGTCTGGCACGCCAAGAGATCTTCAACCGCTGGCCTGCCCCGCTGTTGAGCTTCGTGATGGAGGAGCCCATGCTGCGAAAGCCGTTGGGAGGGAAGGCCGTACTTCGAGGACAGCTCGAGCACCTGCTCCTCATGGGCGACAAGCGCAACGTGGAGCTTCAGATGATGCCGCTGGACCGAGAGGACAATGCTGGTGTGGACGGGCCGTTCACGGTGATCACCAGCAAGGTCGGCGAGCAGTTCGTGTACGCGGAGGTGCAGGGACGCAGCAACCTGATGACCAAGCGCGATGAGACGACTCTCGCGGCGGCCCGTTATGGGATTATCCGAAGCCAGGCGCTCAGTCCGCGGGAGAGCCTGGACCACATCGCGAAGTTGCTGGGAGAGCTATGAACGCCGCAGGAAGCGAATCGGTGGCCACCGGACCGGCTTGGTTCAAGAGCAGTTACAGCGGCGCTGAAGGCGGCCAGTGCCTGGAGGTCGCCTCAACCCGTGCAGCCGTCCTCGTCCGGGATTCGAAGCAGGTCGACGGATCGGTGCTCGCCGTCGGCGTCGACGCCTGGGCTGGGTTCGTGCGGTTGGCCGTCGGCCGCTGAGGGACGTACGACCGTCGGGGCCCGGCACGGCCCCCGGCCCCCCCCCGGTAACAAGGCGGGCCGCCCCCCATAGCAGCGGATCAAACCC
>NZ_JBHVYK010000079.1:0-22860 GCF_042880855.1 Streptomyces sp. NPDC058291 | reverse complement strand
GCGTGGTCGGGTTTAGGCCGCTTTGGTCGTTATGGGGGCCGGCGGTGGGCGTCGCGGCGGGGGCTGGGTGCGTGGTCTGGGCCGCCGGCCGGGGGGCGACGTCCCCCGGGGGGGCCCCGCCCCGCCGCCGCCCCCCGACCGTGTCAGACGTCGTCCAGACCCTCTTCGCTGCGGATCATCCGCCAGGCGGCCCGCCGCGCGCTCCGGTCCAGGTTGGACTTGAAGCTGCGGTCGGCGCCGAAGTAGCGCTTGCCGAGCGTGTCGATGGTGGACACGTGATCCATCATGTACTCGTTGAACTTCTTGTCGAAGACGACGGCGAAGTTGTCCTCGTCGTTGACGACGGCTGCGGCCCGGACCTTCGGGTCATCCTTCGTGGCGTTGAAGGCCGGAAGGACGTCGGCCTCCGTGAACTCCGTGCCGAACTTGGCGTTGAACTTGTCGATCAGCTCGGACAGAAGCGACTTCTCGGCGTCCTTCGCACCGCCGGTGCCGTCGCCGAAGCCCTTCAGTTCGGCCGAGCCCTCCGCGTTGAGGGAGACGTCGTGCTCGCCGGTCTTCGCCACGCGCAGGTGACTCAGGTCGACTTCGCCTATGTCGACGCCGCCGTCGGCGTTGCGGGGGAGGCGGTTGAGGAGGTAGCGCCCGTAGAGGTGCAGCCGTTCCAGGTCGGGGTCCTGGTAGGGCACGATCTGCGCCAGGAAGCCGTACTTGCGGACGTAGTCGTTGAGGTTGGCGCGGAACTCCTCCGCGGTCTCGACCTCGTCCTCCTCCTCGCTGTCCATCAGCTTGGTGAAGCGGGTGACGGCCGGGGACAGGAGCCGGTACAGCTCGGCGTGCAGCTTCTCCCACTTGGTCTGTGAGCCAGCCGCCTTCTCCTTGGCCTCGAAGTACGCGGCAGCGAACTCGTCCATGTCCTGTTCGGAGATGACCGGCGCGGACATGACGCGGCTCTGGGCCGTGTAGAGGAGGTTCGGGTCGGACGGGAGGGTCGTCGCCTCCTCGAAGTACGGGCGGAAGGCCTCCTGGATGTCCTCGGCCTCGTTGACGAAGTCCAGGACGGCCAGGTCGGCCTGGGACTTGCGTTCGGCGGTGCGGTTGAGGCGGGACAGGGTCTGCACGGCGGAGATGCCGGTGAGCGTCTTGTTGACGTACATCGTCGTGAGGAGCGGCTGGTCGAAGCCGGTCTGGTACTTCTCCGCGACGACCAGGATCTTGTACTCCTGCTGTCCCTTGCCGCCGGCCTTCACGGCCTTGTCGTCGGCGCGGGTGTAGGCGAACGCCTTCGGCAGCGCGCCCTCCGACAGACCGCCGTTCTCCTTGGTCTCGGTGGTCTCTTCGTCGTCGATCGTGAGGGAACCGGAGAAGGCGACGAGCACACCCAGGTCGGGGTACTTGGTGTCGTAGTCACGGTCCTTGATGTAGCTCTTGATCGCTCGCGCCATCTGCGCGGCCGACTGCCGCGACGCGGTGACCACCATGGACTTGGCCCGCCCGCCGAGCCGACCGCGGGTGTGCGTCACGAAGTGCTCGACGATCACCATCGCGTGCTGGGACACGGTGTGTTCGTGCGTGAGCGCGAACCGGGCGAGCAGGCTGTTGGCCTTGGAGGGGTCGACCTCCTTCTCGTCCGGATTCTGGTTCACCAGCTTCCAGTACGTGGCGTACGTGACGTAGTTGCGCAGCGGATCGAGGATGAAGCCTTCCTCGATGGCCTGGCGCATGGAGTACGTGTGGAAGGGGCGGTAGACCGCCTTGCCGTTCTCCGTGCTCTCGGTGCCGAAGAGTTCGAGGGTCTTCGCCTTGGGCGTGGCGGTGAAGGCGAAGTAGGAGAGGTTCGTGGCCCGGGACCGCTCCACCGCCTTCCCCTTGAGCTTGTCGCCGAGCGTGACGGTCGTCGCGCCCTCGTCCTCCGAGTCGGAGTCCAGACCGAGTTCCCGCAGCGCGGACTTGACGGCCGTGGCCGCGTCCCCGGACTGCGAGGAGTGCGCCTCGTCGATGACGATCGCGAAGCGCGTGCCCTTGATCTCGGTCGGGTTCCGCTTGATGTAGTCGAGCAGCGCCGGGAACGAGTGCAGGGTGACGGTCACGATCTTGCCGGTGTCCCGCGAGAGGGCACGTGCGAGCTGCTCGCTCTTCGCGCCGTGCTTCTCGTCGACCTTCACGACCAGACCGTCGGTCTGCGAGAAACTGCCGACCGTCTCCCGGAGTTGGGCGTCCAGGTTGCGGCGGTCCGTGATGACGATGACCTTGTCGAAGACCGGCTCACCCGGCTTGATGCGGCCGCTGGCGAGCGCCTCGGGTTCGAGGGAGTGCGGGTCGGTGCGGGCGTGCAGGTCGCTCAGGCGGTGGGCCAGCCAGCCGATGGTGTTCGACTTGCCGGAGCCGGCGGACGCCATGACCAGGTAGTTGTGGCCGGTGCCCCGCGTGGACGCGTGAGCGGTCAGCTTCCGGACGACGTCCCACTGGTGGTAGCGGGGGAAGATGGTCGACTTGGTGGTGCCGCCGCCGGGCGTCTTGTGCTTCTGCTGGTGCGCGAAGCGGTGGAGGAGGTCGAGCCAGTTCTCGGGGTGCCAGACCTGTTCCCAGAGGTAGGAGGTGGCGTACGTCCCGAACGTCGTGGGCGCGGGGTTGCCCGCGCCGCCGGGCTGGCCGGGGCCGTTCGAGCCGGTGTTGAACGGCAGGAACCTCGTGCTCTTGCCCCGGAGCTGGGTCGTCACGAACACCAGGTCCGGGTCGACGGCGAAGTTCGCGATGACCCTGCGCGTGAAGATCAGCTCGGTCGGGTCGCGGTCCGTCCGGTACTGCTCCTTGGCGTGCTCGACGCCCTGCCCGGTGAGTGGGTTCTTCAACTCGGCCGTGGCGACCGGGATGCCGTTCAGGAACAGAGCCAGGTCGAGCAGGTGGCCCCAGTCGGCCTGCTTGGTGGCGTAGGGGAGTTCCCGGACGACGGTGAGGCGGTTGGCCCGGTAGTCGTCGAGGACGTTCTCGGCGGCGACCAGATTCGGCCGGAAGTAGGCGACGCGGAGGAGGATCCCGCGATCCTTGACCCCGTTCCGCAGGACGTTCAGCAGCCCGTCGTCGGCGATGGCCCGGTCAAGACGCTGCACGAAGCCACGCTCGGCCTCGCTCTTGTTGCCGCCGTAGATGCTGAGGAGGTCGTTCCACTCGTCGAGCTGCGTCTCGCGGATGAAGGCGAACAGCTCATCGGTGTCGAGACCGAGATCGGCCCGGTACTTCGTACGATCCCTCTCACGCCACCCCCGCTCGCAGAGAGCGGCGACGATGGCATCCCCGAAGGCGGACTCGTCGTGCACGGGGCTCATACGGAGACTCCTTCGGTTACGTTGCGACCGCTGGCGGTGGATACGTCAAATTGGCCGGTCACGGCAGCGGTGATTAGGGCTTGGCGGCGTTCGGCTACGAGGGCTCTCTGACGCACCAATCTCTGTTGGAGGCCATAGATCTGGGCTACATGGGTAGCCAGCCGACTAATGCGTCGCGAAGCTACACTCAGCGGAGGCAAGGGAATAGGGACGCCACGCAACCTGTCAGCCTTGATACCAAGCGCCGTGGAGCCGGTGGCCCGAAGTTTCAATTCGGCTTGCCCTTGCGGCGATCGCAGGTACCAATAGAGCCACTCGGGCGAGCACAGGTTGCGCGCTGTCCTGAGTACGATTATGCGCTGCGCAAGCGCAATTGAAGTGTCGTTGACCATGGCTACTTGTCCCAGGGGCGCCTCAGTGGTGAGCAATACGTCACTCAACTCAAGCAGGCCTCGGCGCATCCAATCGGTGTAGTCGTCAGTAGCGATGTATTCGCGGCTGACTTCGAGGTCGATGCGCCCTTCCCGGATATTTTTGGCTGTGACAAGTGGGATCCCGGCATCCGTCTTTACCGGTGTAGCTCCGCGGTAGTCAATCCACCGCTTAACTACTCGCCGCAAGGGGATACGTGGTGCCTGACTGATGCCGTCGAAAGTAAAGCAGTCGAAGGTCAGTGCGGACTTGCGCTCGTCAAGCAGGTCTGCGAGCCGGTTGAAGCGGTCGTCAATGCGTGTGAGTTTTGCTGTCTCGGTGTCGAGGAATTCGGCGATACGACGTTGCTCTTCCAACGAGGGTAGAAGGATCGGAATTTTGCGGAGTTGCTCCCATGGGGTGTCGAACTGCGACGGGGGCATCCATTTTGAGATGCGAGTCAACTCGGCCAAGTATGGACTTGATCTCAGAAGATAGTGCAGAAAACGCGGGCGCGCCATACTACTTGGGCGACAGACAAAATACGCTGGGCTGACGATTCCCGAGTGCTGGGAAACGCCCAGACCGCCCTGCCAGGTGCGTAGCTTATTGAAGACGATATCGTCGGGCTGGACCACCAGGTAACGGGAAAGGTCTTCCCCGAGCTGGTTGTGGTTGTCGCCCCTGGAACTCCGTGGTACGACGCCTGCTTCCAGATACACGGACAACGGCTCTAGATCTGGGCGTCCGATTTCTTTGACCCGGGGCGCGACAGCCCACAAGTCTTGCCAATGCCAGTGATCCGGCGCGGTAACCTCACTCAATGCCCCGGCGGTCATTCCGTAACCTCCCCCAACAGCCCCTGAATTTCCGCCTCCAGCGCCTTCAACTCCGCGTCGATCTCCGCAAGCGGCCTCGGCGGCGCGTACACGTAGAAGTGCCGCGTGAACGGGATCTCGTAGCCCACCTTCGTCTTGCTGTGGTCGATCCACGCGTCCGGGACGTGTGGGTGGACCTCGCGCTTGAGATACTCCTCGACGTCCTCGCCCAGCGGAACGTTCTCGTAGTCGCGCAGTTCCGAGTCCGGCTCGGCCTCGCCCTTGATGCGCTGGACCTCGCCCTCCGGGTGCCGGACGCCGATCGATTCCCGTACGGCCTTCGCGAACGGCGCGCCCGCCGGCCACAGGAGCCCGGCCGCGACCACCGCGTCCTTCAGTGCCACCAGCGCCTCCGACTTCGTCCCCCACGACGAACCCAGCAGCGTCCGCACCGCACCGACGAAGTCCTCGGACTGCTCCAGCTTCTGTACCGGCTTGGATGCGGCCAGTGCTGCCAGCGTCTCCTCCGTCACCTCGAAGCGGAGCTTCAGCGGCCGCTCGACGGTGATCCGCTGGTACCCGAAGTCGGTGTTGGCGAAGACCTTCACCTTGGCGTGGAGCGGGTGTTCCGGGTCGGCGGCCGCGGTGAGCGCGTCGCCGTAGAGCCGGGTCACCGTGGCGATGTGGTCCTTGCCGAGTTCCTTGCGCTTGTCGCCGAGGGACTTGCGCATCTTCTGCCACTGGTCGCGGGCGTCCAGCAGGACGACCTTGCCCTTGTGGTCGGGGCTCTTGCGGTTCGTCAGGATCCAGAAGTACGTGGAGATGCCGGTGTTGTAGAAGAGCTGGTCGGGGAGCGCGACGATGGCCTCCAGCCAGTCGTTCTCCAGGATCCAGCGGCGGATCTCCGACTCGCCCGAGCCCGCCGCGCCCGTGAACAGGGGTGAGCCGTTGAAGACGATCGCGATGCGGGAGCCGCCCCCGCCGTTCACGTCGACCGGCTTCATCTTCGAGATCATGTGCTGGAGGAACAGCAGCGAACCGTCGTTGATCCGGGGGAGCCCCGCGCCGAAGCGGCCGGAGTCGCCGAGCGACTTGTGCTCGAACTCGACGTCCTCCTTGACCTTCTTCCACTCCACGCCGAACGGCGGGTTGGCCAGGATGTAGTCGAAGGACTTGCGGGCGTGGCCGTCGTCGGAGAAGGAGTTACCGAAGGCGATGTTCTCCGGGTCCTGGCCCTTGATCATGAGGTCGGACCGGCAGATCGCCCAGGACTCGGGGTTCAGCTCCTGCCCGTACACCTCGACCGTGGCGTCGGAGTTGTAGTCCTTGATGTGGTCCTCGACCGCCGAGAGCATGCCGCCCGTGCCGCAGGCCGGGTCCATGACCGTGCGGATGACGCCGGGGACGTGGAGCGCGTCGCCGTCCGGGGCGATGAGGAGGTTCACCATCAGCTTGATGACCTCGCGCGGGGTGAAGTGCTCACCGGCCGTCTCGTTCGACTGCTCCGCGAAGCGGCGGATCAGCTCCTCGAAGATGTAGCCCATATTGTGGTTGGGCACGGTCTCGGGGCGCAGGTCCAGGTCGGTGAACTTGCCGATGACCTGGTAGAGCAGGCCCGCGCTGTCGAGTCGCTTGATCTGCTGGGCGAACTCGAACCGCTCCAGGACGCCCCGCGCGTTGTCCGAGAACGCGCCCACGTAAACGTGGAGGTTCTTCGCCGCGTTCTGCGGGTCCGCCGCGATCTTCTTCAGGGTCAGGCCGGACTTGTTGTAGAAGGAGTGGCCCGAGGCCCGGCGCAGGAAGCCGTCCGGGTCGATGTCGCTGTCCTTGTACTGGGCCGCCAGCTCCGCGACCTTCTCGCGCTTCGGCTCCAGCACGCACTCCAGACGCCGCAGCACCGTGAACGGCAGGATGACCTTGCCGTAGTCGGACTGCTTGTAGTCCCCCCGCAGGAGGTCGGCGACGGACCACGCGTGGTTCGCCAACTCCGTGTGCTTACTGCTGTTCAACTGAATCCCCGAATTCCTTTCCGAGATGTCCTGCATGTCCCGCCCCCACCGCGCAGCAGCATGAGCCGCGCGGGTGCCGAGAAGTGTGGTCTATGCGGATGGAGGTCCGTATGTCGAATGCCGTGAACCGGCCCCGTGCGGGTGAGCTGCCTCGCCGTCCCGGTCCGTCGCTTCCCGCTCCGCCGCGTCCCGCTCGGGAAGCAGTTGCCCCCCGGTCAGGCCGCCCGCCAGGAGCCGTGCCGTCTCCTCCGCAAGCCGCGTCGCCCGCCGCGCCTCCGCCCGGAGTTCGTGCACGTGCCGGAACGCCTGCCCGTACCGGCGCTGCTCCTCCAGCGGCAGCAAGGGCACGCGCAACCTGCCCGGGTTGACCGTCAGGACCGTGCTGCCGGTCGACGCGACCGCGATGTTCTCCTCCGCGCCCATGAACCCGGCGAGGAACCAGGCGTCCAGGCGGGCCGGGTCCGGCCGGAAGAGGTGGATGTGCGGGCCGAGCAGCGCGCCGGCGTCCTCCTCGCCCGCGACCCGGGCCATGGGGCCGTCCCCGCCCGCGACGGCTCGTACGAGGACGTCCCCGACGGCGACCAGGGGTGCCACGACGCTGTGCAGCTCAGCCGGGTCGCCCGTGGGGCCCGACCCGCGTGCGATGTCCGCGCCGGTGAGGACCGCGTGTACCCCGGACGGCTCCGGGTTCCCGTCCCCGCCTTCGGCCGCTTGAGCCGCTTCCGCACGGCCCCGCGCACCCTCCGGCACCGTCCGCAGCAGGGTGAGCGCCCCGCCGCGCGCGAGGTCGGACGCCGTCGCCGTCCGCCAGTCGCGTGCCGTGGCGCCCGCACTGCCCCACTCCTGGTGACCGGCCGCCCGAGCCAGGGACTTCGCCGCCTTGACGAGGTCCCGGCGGGTCGCGTCGACCTCCGCCGACAGTTCCGCCGGATCGACCTCGGCCCGTGACGCCCGGACGAGACGCGCCGGGGTCAGGTCCACCACGTCGTCCAAGAGGTCCACCACGCCGACGGCGTGCGCCACACCTGGTTCGCCCTCGAACGCGTCCGGGTCCTCCCGGAACGCCTGCCACGACCCCAGGATCCGCGCCGTGATCCCGGCCCAGTCCAGGGAAGCGGACCGGCTTCCGACGCCCCGGGTGCGGGTGGCTCCGGCCGTACCGCCGCTTCCCGCCCCCGTACCGGACCCCGCCGTTGCCGACGCCTCCGCCGTGTCCACGAACAGCACCGACTTGCGCTCCGGGCCGCCCGGTTCGGGCCGTTGCAGCACCCAGACCTGGAGACCGACGTGCAACGGCACCGACGCGCCGACCGGCAGGGCGATCACCGCGCGCAGCGCGCCACCGCGTACAAGCTCCGCCCGTACGCGACGGCCCGAGGCGCGACCTGCCGTGGCCGGCGGCAGGATCAGGGCCGCGTAGCCGCCGGGGGCCAGGTGGGCGAGCGCGTGCTGCACCCACGCCAGCTCCGACTCGGCGCGGGGCGGTACGCCGTACGCCCAGCGCGGGTCGTACGCGAGCTCGTCGTGACCCCAGTCCCGGACGCCGAACGGCGGATTGCACAGCACCGCGTCGGCGACGAGGCCGGGGAAGGCGTCCGCGCGGAGGCTGTCACCGGCGCGCATGGTGACCGTGGCCTCCGGTGCCGTCAGCGTCAGGCTGACGGCGCTGCGCCGGGCCTGCACGGGGAGCGTGTCCTGGCCGTACAGCTCGCGTGCGCCCCTGCGGGCGACGGCGGCCAGGAGGGTGCCGCTGCCGCAGGCCGGATCGAGGACGCGGAGCGGCGATCCGGGGATCAGGCCGGCCAGCAGGTCCGCGAGCGGTTCCGGGGTCCGGTAAGCGCCCGACGCGGCGCTGTCCTCCAGCTCCCGATCCGCGAGCACGCCCAGCGCGGCCTGGCCGCCCTCGTCGCGTACACACACGTACAGCGAGCGCAGCACCGCCGCGGTGTCCGCCTCGAAGCGGACGGCGTCCGCGCCCGGCACGGCCTCTGCCGCAGTGGCCGCGTCCCGCCGGGCGTGGCTGACGAGATCCGCGTCCGGCAACCGGGCCGCGGCCGTCAGCTCCTGCGCGGAGCGGCCCGCCGCGGCCAGCACCAGGAGCAGCAGGTCCGCCGTGCCACCGCCGCTCTGCGCGTGCAGGCGGAGGGTCGTGCGCAGTTCCTCCGACGGGCTCGCCGCCGAGACGTGGCCACGTGCGGCCAACCAGGAACGCACCGACTCCAGGTCGTACAGCGGGCTGCTGTCCGTACCGCCGGACGGTGCCGGGAAGTCGTCGTGCCGACGTCGCCAGTTGCTGACCGTGGCGCGCGTGACCCCCGCGATGCGGGAGATCTCGGCGGCGGTCACCTGGGCGGTCACCGGTGCGGATGGCTGGGACATGAGTGGGGTCCTGGCTCTCTGGCTTCTGTCTCGCTCGGCAGCGGACGTCAACAACCTACAGCACTCGTCAAATCTGTCAACGTGATTGACGGTGCTTTCAGTGTCATGCTTATCTGGAAGTGCTTCCGGTGATAGCGGCCGTTGGAGCAACCTCGGTATGCACGGAGAACGGAGACCGCCATGAACTTCCAGCAGCCCACGCCTCAGCCCGCCCCTCGGCCCACGCCTCAGACCGCCCCTCAGGCCACCCCTCAGTTCCAGCCTCACCCGCAGGGCGCTCAGGGCGGGTACGGCCCGGCCGTGCCCATGGGTCCCGGGCAGTCCGTGCGGCGTCGCAGACCCGCGCTGAAGTACGGCGCGGTCGCCCTGGTCTCCCTGTTCGTCGGGATGGGCATCGGCGCGAGCGACGGCTCCGCGGAGGCGGGCAAGGAGGCGGCCGACGCGAAGGCCGGGCCCCGCCCGACGGTGACCGTCACCAGGACGGCGCCCGGTGAGGCGGCCACGGCTGCCGCCCCCGCGGTCACCAAGACGGTCACCGCCCAGCCGAAGAAAGCCGCTCCGGCCGGACCGGCGACCACCTTCTCGGGCGAGGGCGAGTACCTCGTCGGAGAGGACGTCAAGCCCGGGACGTACAAGACGGCCGGCTCCGAGGGCGAGTTCGGCTGCTACTGGGAACGGGCCAAGAACGCCAGCGGCGAGTTCGACTCGATCATCGCCAACAACAACCTGGAGGGCCCGGGGCGGGTGACGCTCAACAAGGGGGAGTACTTCAAGACCAACCGGTGCCAGGAATGGAAGCGGGTCGGCTGACCCCCGGCGTCGCGTGAAGTGGCGAGCGCGTCACAGCAACCACAGAGGCGTCTGTGACGTCGAAGAATGCGCCGACGCCCGTGGTCTTTTCCGGAAACGGCGCAGTACAACCGCAGGAGAAGGGCAGACCGGACAGTCTGGATCTTCACTCCGCGCATCTGCGTTGCCCCGGCGTGAGGAACTGATGGCCACACCTGACCTGCGGGGCTGCGCACCAGTGCGCAGCCCCGCACACCGCACATCATGGTCGGCTGCCGACGCCCACCGCTATCGGGCTGCCACCCATCTGACCTTGCGGAGCACGGCGTTGTCAGCGTGCAATGCGCAGCCAGGACATCGGTGCCCGCGCCGCTCAGGATCCATCGTTCAAGCTAGGTCGCTCGACGCAGGCGTAGCGCACCCATGGCACACGCGCAGCTGGTACGCGACGTGAAAATCCGCTTGTTGCGGCTTCGCGCCGCTGAAACGCTCGCGCCCATGCCGATCTTCACCGCCCCCGACGGAACCCGCCTCGCCCACCACAGCGCGGGGGACGGCCCGCCCCTGATCTGCCTGCCCGGCGGCCCCATGCAGTCCGCCACCTACCTGGGCGACCTCGGCGGGCTCACCTCCCACCGCCGGCTCGTCGGCCTCGACCCCAGGGGCACCGGCGGGTCGGCCGTTCCGGCAGACACCGCCTCGTACCGCTGCGACCGCCAGGTGGACGACGTCGAGGCGCTGCGCGCACACCTCGGGCGCGACCGGATCGACCTGCTCGCCCACTCCGCGGGGGCCAACCTGGCGCTCCTGTACGCCGCCCGCCACCCGGACCGGGTGGCCCGGCTGCTGCTGATCACCCCGAGCGTGTACGCGACCGGCCTCGAGATCACCGCCGAGGACCGGCTGGCGACCGCGCGTCCGCGCCGCGAAGAACCGTGGTTCGCCTCCGCGTACGCGGCCCTGGAGGCGATCACCGCCGGCCGGGCCGCCGCCGACTCCTGGCAACGCGTCGCCCCGCTCTTCCATGCCCGGTGGGACGAGGAGGCACGGGCCTTCGACGCGGCCGGCGAGCAGCAGAAGAACCACGCGGCGGCGGCCGCGTACGCCGCGGACGGCGCCTTCACCCCGGCCACCACCCGCAGGGCCCTCGCCACCTTCCCGTCCCCGGTCCTCCTCCTCGCCGGCGCATACGACCTCGGCGCGCCGCCGCGGGTGATGGGGGAGTTCGCGGAGCTGTTCCCGAAGGCCGACCTCGTCGTGCAGCCCGGGGCGGGGCACTTCCCGTGGCGCGACGACCCCGCTCGCTTCGTGACGGCCGTGACGCGGTTCCTGGACGGCGGGCGGTGAGCGGGGGATTCGTTCACGCGATCGAGTGATGTGCGGGGAAGCAGGCACGCGGCGCGGGAGCGGACCGTTGTGCGGGTGACGGGATCTTCCCGCTCTATGACGACCACGGGGGCAGACATGAGCCTGCACATCCAGCACAACGCCGACGGCACGGTCACCGGGCACAACACCGAGACCGGCTACCTGGTCACCTCGGCCGACGAGGAGGAGGTGCGCCGACTGGTGTACGAGGACGCCGGGTGGGAGTACACGCCCCCGCCTTCGCCGACGCCTCCGGGATTCCACCGGTTCGTGCTGGTCCACGGCGAGTTCGGCGACGGCGGCTTCGGCGACGAACGGTACGAGCGCCTGCGCAGCCATCCGCCCAGCGGCTGCGAACCCGTCGACCGGGGCTGCTTCGCCCTGCTGTGCGAGCGCCCCGGCCCCACCCTGCTGGGGGCCGTGTCCGACACGGTCGCGGAGATCCGCCGCGCGCACGGCCTCGTGATGAACGGCCTCGGCATCGAGAAGCCCGACGAATGGTGCGGTGACGACCGGGAGGACGGCCAGGGAGCCCGACTCGTCGCGCACCTCCTGCTGACGGCCGCTCACCGCGCGGCGCTCCTGGGCTACGGGCGAAAGGATCTGGTGCGCCTCGTGGACGCGAGCGGGCTTAGGTGAGCGGGACCGCGCCCGGCTCGGAGGGGGAGCGGGCTCCACCCAGGAGACCGTCCACCGGCCCCCTTCTCGGCGCCGGGCTGCCGCCCGCCGTGCCCTGGCTCCCGCTGTCCGCGGTGCCGGCCGCGGCCGTCCTGCTGCTTCCGCGTCGGCGGTGACGACCGTGACGGCCCCAAGGGCCCTCTTTCAGCCGGCCGACGGAGGAACACGTCTGCGACGAGCGCTTCGGCACGACGACCTCTGCACGAGGACTTCCGCAACAGGAGGACTTCCGCGAGGGGACTTCCGCAAGGGGACTTCCGTAAGAGGACTTCCGCGAGGGGACTTTCACAACAGGACTGCCGGAACGGGGCTTCGGTACGAAGGCATCTGCGCGAAGCGTCGGCGGGAACGTCCGTGAGGGAACGCCCGGGAGAGGGCTTTCGTGCGAGGACGGCGGTTACACGAGCTCCAGGACCGCTTCCGCGGGGCGCCGGGAGGTGGTCCGTGAGGTCCGCCGCAGCCACAGCACGTCCCGGCCGAACGACCACACCAGCGAGCCCAGCGCCAGCAGTACCACGGTGAAGTTGGCGGCGTAGGGCAACAGGTCGGCGCCGGCCAGCAGGAGCAGGACGCCCTGCAGCGCGGCGACCGTCTTGCGGGCGGTGCTCGGCGGGAGCTGGGCGTTGAGCCAGGGGGCGACGCGGGCGGCGGCGACGAACGCGTAGCGCATGCCGCCGATCAGCAGGACCCACGGACCCAGTGCCATCGAGACGTACACGCTGAGCACCAGGATGAGGAACGCGTCGACCTCCATGTCGAAGCGCGCGCCCAGCGCCGTCGAGGTGTTGGTGCGCCGGGCGACCTTGCCGTCGACGCCGTCGAGGATGAGGGCCACGGCCGTGAGACCGACCAGCAGCGTCACCGGGGGCGCGCTCTCGAAGGAGTCGGCGACCAGTGCGGTCACCCCGCCGACCAGCGTCGCGCGGCCGAGGGTGACCCGGTTGGCCGGGCCGAACGTGCGCAGGCTGGAGCGGTGCAGCGCCCGGGAGAGCACCGCCCAGGTGGCGATGGCGAAGACGAGGCCGGTCACCCAGCCCGCCGGCCCCATGCCGATCGCCGTGCCGAGCAGGGCCAGCAACAGGATCTGCACGCCCGCTCCCACGGCGGTCTCCTGCTGGACCAGCCTCGCGTCGTAAGTGTTGTTCAGGGCCACCGCACGTTCCTCCGGCCAGATGACAGAGATGATCAGTCCCGCGTACTGTGCGCGGACTGTGCACACCTCGGTACGTGAACAGGTTCCCGATCGTTCAGGAGGATGTGGATGTCGATCGCCGCACGCGCGTTCTGGGTGGGCTCGCCCGGCGAAGGGGAGATCCGCGAAGTCGTCGTCGCGGAGCCGGCCGACGGCGAGGTCCTGGTGCGCTCGCTGTGGTCCGGCGTCAGCCGCGGCACGGAGACGCTCGTCTTCCGCGGCGGGGTGCCCGAGAGCCAGCACGCGGCCATGCGGGCGCCGTACCAGGAGGGCGACTTCCCGGCGCCCGTGAAGTACGGCTATCTCAACGTGGGCGTGGTGGAGCGGGGGCCGGCGGAACTGGTCGGGCGTACCGTCTTCTGCCTCTATCCGCACCAGACGCGGTACGTGGTCCCGGCGACGGCGGTGACGGTCGTGCCGGACTCCGTGCCCGCGCGCCGGGCGGTTCTGGCCGGTACCGTGGAGACGGCCGTCAACGCGCTGTGGGACGCCGCTCCGCTGGTCGGCGACCGGATCGCGGTGGTCGGCGGTGGCATGATCGGCTGCTCGGTGGCCGCGCTGCTGGCCCGTTTCCCCGGGGTCCGGGTGCAGTTGGTGGACGCGGACCCGGCGCGGGCGAAGGTCGCCGAGGCGCTCGGCGTCGGTTTCGCCGCGCCCGCGGAGGCTCTCGGCGGCTGCGACCTCGTGGTGCACGCCAGCGCCACCGAACAGGGCCTCGCCCGCGCGCTGGAACTGCTCGCCGACGAAGGGACCGTCCTGGAACTGAGCTGGTACGGCGACCGGAAGGTGTCGCTCCCGCTGGGCGAGGACTTCCACTCCCGACGGCTGGCCGTGCGCAGCAGTCAGGTCGGGATGGTCTCGCCGGCCCGCCGCTCCAGCCGCACCTACGCCGACCGGCTCGCCCTCGCCCTGGAGTTGCTGGCCGACCCGGCGCTCGACGCCCTCGTCACGGGGGACAGCCCTTTCGACGAGCTGCCGCAGGTCATGCCGAAGCTCGCGTCGGGCGAGATCCCGGCGCTGTGCCACGGCATCAGGTACGACCAGGAGCGCCTGACCTGAGAAAAGAGTGAGATCAGGCTGAACGGGGGGAAGCGAAGAGCCGTACTACACGGCATCCCCCGGCGGTCAACGGCCGGGGGAGCAGAGGCGCCGCACCTGGAGGGTCGTCCGTTGTTCAGTGTCACCGTCCGCGATCACATCATGATCGCCCACAGCTTCCGCGGCGAGGTCTTCGGACCCGCGCAGCGCCTGCACGGAGCGACGTTCCTCGTGGACGCCACCTTCCGCCGCGAGCAGTTGGACGACGACAACATCGTCGTCGACATCGGGTTGGCCACGCAGGAACTGGGGGCGGTGGTCAGCGAGCTGAACTACCGCAACCTCGACAACGAGCCCGACTTCGCCGGGGTCAACACCTCGACGGAGTTCCTGGCCAAGGTCATCGCCGACCGGCTCGCCGAGCGGATCCACAAGGGCGCGCTCGGCGAGGGCGCCCGGGGCATCGCCGCCATCGCGGTCGCCCTGCACGAGTCGCACGTCGCCTGGGCGAGTTACGAGCGTGCCCTGTGACCGACGTGACCCTGGAGAAGACCGCCGTGCAGACCGCTCCGTCCGGCGAGAAGGCCCCGCTCGCGTACGTGCCCGCGCAGGCGCCGCTCCCCAAGATCGGTGGGATCATCCCCATGTCCCTGCGCTCCGTGCACTTCGTGATGCCGGGCGGCGTCGACGACCCGGCGAACCCGAGCGGCGGCAACGCCTACGACCGGCGTCTGTGCCTGGACCTGCCCGGTTTCGGCTGGCAGGTCCACAAGCACCAGGCGTCCGGGTCCTGGCCCCGTCCGGAGGCGGACGCCCGCGCGGAGCTGGCGCGCACGCTGCGTGAGTTCCCCGACGGCACGGTCGTCCTCCTCGACGGGCTGGTCGCCTGCGGGGTCCCGGAGATCGTCGTCCCCGAGGCGGAGCGGCTGCGGCTCGTCGTCCTGGTCCATCTGCCGCTCGGCGACGAGCGGGGGCTCACGCCCGAGGTGGCGGCGGAGCTCGACGCGAAGGAGCGGGCCGTGCTGCGGGCCGTCCCCGCCGTCGTCGCCACCAGCGACTGGGCGGTGCGCCGTCTCGTCTCCCACCACGGCCTCGCCCCCGAGCGCGTGCACGCCGCCGCCCCCGGCGCGGACATCGCCCCCCTCGCCTCCGGCACCGACGGCGTCTCGCGGCTGCTGTGCGTGGCCTCCGTCACCCCGCGCAAGGGCCAGCACCGGCTGGTGGAGGCGCTGGCCGCGGCGCGGGACCTGCCGTGGAGCTGCGTGTGCGTGGGCGGCCTCGAACAGGACCCGGAGTACGTGGCGCACCTGCGCGGCCTCATCGCGCGGCACGGCCTCGAGGACCGGCTGGAGCTGGCGGGCCCGAAGGCCGGCGCCGAGCTCGACGCGGCCTACGCCGCCGCCGACCTGATGGTCCTCACCTCCTACGCGGAGACGTACGGCATGGCCGTCACCGAGGCGCTGGCCCGGGGCATCCCGGTCCTCGCGACGGACGTGGGCGGGCTGCCCGAGGCCGTCGGCCGCGCCCCCGACGGCGGCGTCCCCGGCATCCTCGTCCCACCGGAGGACCCGGCCGCCCTCGCGACGGAACTGCGCGGCTGGTTCGGCGAGGCCGACGTACGACGGCGGCTCAAGGCGGCCGCGCGCGGCCGCCGGGCCGCCCTGAACGGCTGGGCGTCCACCGCCCAGAGCCTGGCCGGCGTTCTGGGCAGGCTTTCCAGTGAACCCCGGAGGGCGGCATGAGGAAGACGACGGCGACCCCGGCCGACGTGGCAGGGCGCGTGGGCGGCATACCGGCCCAGCCCGGCCGCAAGGAGACTCCCTCGTCGGTGGAGGCCGAGCTGCCCGCGGGCGGCTCGGCCGGGCCGGCGCCCAGCGCGTCGCACTCCCGGCCGGACGCGGACCCCGCGCCGCAGGCCCCGGCCCAGGGCGCCGCCCCCGCGCCGCACGCGGACGCCGTGGACGCCGGAGCGGGCACGGAGTCCGTCATCGCCGGGGCCGGACCGGTCGGCCGGTCCGAGGGCGAGCGGCCCACCGTACGCCTGCGCGACGCCGGGCCGGACGAGGCCCCGCGCTACGCCCCCGAGTGGCTGGAGCTGCGCGAGCCCGCCGACGCCGCCGCCCGGTCGATGGAGCTGCTGGACCCGCTGCGGATCCGGCTCGCCAACCTGCCGGGCCGCAGCGGACTGGCCATCCACGACCTGGGCTGCGGCACCGGCTCCATGGGGCGCTGGCTGGCCCCCCGGCTGGACGGCCCCCAGCACTGGGTCCTGCACGACCGCGACCCCTACCTGCTGCACTTCGCGGCCGTCGCCTCACCGCGGGCGGCCGCCGACGGCAGCCGGGTCACCGTCGAGACGCGGCGCGGCGACGTCGCCCGCCTCACCCCGGACGCCCTGCTCGGCGCCTCGCTGGTCACCGCCTCCGCGCTGCTCGACGTCCTCACCCGCGAGGAGGTCGAGACGCTCGCCGCGGCCTGCGCCGGCGCCGGCTGCCCCGCGCTGCTGACCCTCTCGGTCGCCGGCCGCGTCGAATTCAGCGCGCCGGACCCGCTGGACGACGAGATCGCCGCGGCCTTCAACGACCACCAGCGGCGTGGCGGCCTCCTCGGCCCGGACGCGGTCTCCGTCGCCTGCGAGGCGTTCGCCGACCAGGGCGCGACCGTCAGGGTGCACCCGAGCGCGTGGCAGCTCGGCCCCGACAACGCTGGCCTGACCGCCCAGTGGCTGCGCGGCTGGGTCGGCGCGGCCGTGGAGGAGCGCCCCGAACTGGCCGGGCGCGCCGAGCCCTACCTGGCCGCGCGGCTCGCGGCCTGCGCCGCCGGCGAACTGCGTGCCACCGTGCACCACAGCGACCTGCTGGCGCTGGCCCGGCCGACGGGCGGAGCGGGATGAGCGCGGAGACCGTCGGCCCGCGGGTGAAGACCGCGACGCCCGTCCTGTGGGGCGAGACGGCCACGCCCGCCGTGCGCCGGCCCTCGCGCGCGCCGGCGACGATCCGCACCGGCGCCGCGGTCTCGGCGGCCCGCATCGGCGTCATCGTGACCGAGCCGCACGCGAAGCGGCCCTCCCGGCTGCGCGCCCTGTTCGGCAACCGCGCCCTGCGCACCCACGTCGGGACCGTCGCCGGCGTGGTCATCCTCACCGTCCTGCTGTGGCGGCTGGGCACCGGCGTCTTCCTGGACGGGCTGCGGCGGATCGACGCGCCGACCCTGCTCGCCGGACTGGTGATCGGCGCGGTCACCACCGTGTTCAGCGCCTGGCGGTGGGCGCTGGTGGCCCGCGGCCTGCGGATCCGGCTGCCGCTCGGCGCGGCCGTCGCCGACTACTACCGCGCCCTGTTCCTCAACGCGGCGCTGCCCGGCGGCGTCCTCGGCGACGTGCACCGCGCGGTGCGGCACGGGCAGAGCGCGGGCGACGTCGGACGCGGTGTGCGGGCCGTGGTCCTGGAGCGCACCGCGGGACAGCTCGTGCTGACGGTGGCAGGCGTGACGGTTCTGCTCACCCTGCCGTCCCCGGTCATGCAGGACGCCCGGCAGATCGCGCCGCTGGTCCTGCTGGCCGGCGCGGGGGCCTGCGCGGTCGTCCTCGCCGTCCGGATGAACTCCTCGGCGCCGCGTCGCGCCGGCCGGCTGCGGGCGGCGATGGCCGAGGCGCGCGAGAGCCTGCTGTCGCGGCGCAACGGGCCGGGCGTCGCGGTCTCCTCCGCGATCGTGCTGACCGGGCACCTCGGCATGTTCGTCGTGGCCGCCCGGGTCGCCGGTTCCGGCGCCTCCGTGCTCGCGCTGCTGCCGATCGCCGTCCTGGCGCTGCTCGCCATGGGGCTGCCGTTGAACGTCGGCGGCTGGGGCCCCCGCGAGGGCGTCACCGCCTGGGCGTTCGGCGCCGCCGGGCTCGGCGCGAGCACCGGCCTCACGGTCGCCGTCGTCTACGGCGTGCTCAGCTTCGTGGCGGCGCTGCCCGGGGCGGTCGTGCTGGTGGTGCGCTGGTCCGCGGGACTGCGCACCCAGGACGCCGGCCCGACCGGCCCGGACCTCGACCAGTCGCGCTACGACGACGAGACCGCGTCGCCGGCCCCCGCGCCGGTACCGGCGCCGGCGTCGCCACCGGTCGCCGAAGCCTGCGAAGCCGCCGACGTCAGCAGCGTGAAATACGCGCCGAAGGAATCCGCGAGGCTCGCCAGGAGTTCCTTTCCTTTTTCCGCGGACCCCAGGGAAGGACGGCCGATGACGCCCGAATCGGTATAGGCGGACATTCCCAGCGTGAGCAGATGACGGCGGTCGTCCGCGACGAAATCGGCCGACTCGTAACCGGGCCGGACGACGTCGGGGTGGGCGTGCAGCAGGATCGAGGTCTCGATCTCCCCGGCGTGCATGTCGGTGAGCAGCGAGGTCGACACCCCTGACCGCTCCAGCGCCGCCTCCCAGTCCTCCGGGGCCGGGAAGAGCGCCATCCGCTCACCCGCGGCGGAGGACTCCTGGACGACGTTGCCCAGGACGTAGTTCCCGCCGTGTCCGTTGACCAAGACCAGGGCCTCGACGCCCGAGCGGCGCAACGACGCCGCGATGTCCCGTACCACCGCGTGAAGGGTCACCGAGGAAATGCTGACGGTTCCCGGCCAGGCCGCGTGCTCGTGCGAGCACGCGATGGTCACCGGCGGGAGGAGGTGCACCGGGTACGCCTCGGCGATCTCCCGTGCGATGGCGCAGGCGACCAGCGTGTCGGTGGCCAGCGGCAGGTACGCGCCGTGCTGTTCGAAACTCCCGACGGGCAGGACCGCCACCTGTGTCACGACTCCGGCGCCCCGGGCCCGCACGTCTTCGGTAGTGTCCGTCGGCATCACTCCGTACGCCGCCGACCGTATGTCCGAACCACTCATTTCTTCCCGGCCCTTCGTCTCTGCTTAGGAACCAGATCATGACAGAAAACATTGGCGTACTCGGCACGAAGACCCCGCAGCGCACCGGTGTGGAACGCGTGGTGAATGCCCCCCTGCCCACCGTGTACGGGAAATTCCAGGCGATCGGCTATATGGACCACGACCGCGGTGACGAACAAGTCGCCCTGGTCTTCGGCGACATCGGCGCGGAGGACGTGCTGACCCGGCTGCACTCGGAATGCCTGACGGGCGACGCGTTCGGATCCCAGCACTGCGAGTGCGGCGACCAGCTGGACTCCGCGCTGCGGGCGGTGGTCGCGGAGGGCCGTGGCGTGGTCGTCTATCTGCGCGGGCACGAGGGCCGCGGGATAGGACTGCTCGGCAAGCTGCGCGCGATGGCGCTGCAGGCGGAGGGCCTGGACACCGTCGAGGCCAACGTCGCC
This sequence comes from Streptomyces sp. NPDC058291, assembly GCF_042880855.1. Classification (NCBI taxonomy): domain Bacteria; kingdom Bacillati; phylum Actinomycetota; class Actinomycetes; order Kitasatosporales; family Streptomycetaceae; genus Streptomyces; species Streptomyces sp. NPDC058291. The sequence goes on along the minus strand of NZ_JBHVYK010000079.1, from coordinate 3,532 downwards.
CTCGGCTTCCCGGTGGACGCCCGCGACTACAAGGTGGCCGCCGACATCCTGCGCGACCTGGGCGTGCGATCGGTCCGCCTGATGTCGAACAACCCGCGCAAGCGCGAGGCGCTGGTGGACAACGGCATCAAGGTCGCCGAAGAGGTGCCGCTGCTGATCGAACCGTGCGAGAACAACATCACCTACCTGCGCACCAAGCGGGAGCGTCTGGACCACCGGCTGCCCCATCTGGACGCGGTGGCGCACTGGTCCTGAGCACACTCGGCGCCGCCGCCACGGCCGGCGGGGAGCACGGCGGCTCCGGCGCACGACAGCCATCGGCCCCCGCCCGGCCCCGGCTCCGGCTCCGGCCCCGGCCCCGGTGTCGGGGCCGCCGCCGAGAGGAGCCGCTCGGGTGAACACGCAGGCCTCGGTCGTCGTCGGCGGCGGGGTGACGGGCGCCTCCCTCGCCCACCACCTCGCCGCCGGCGTGCGCGTCCCGCGGCCGGCCGACGCCATGGAGCGCCGCGCCCCCGCCCTCCTCGACCTGCGCCGCACAGGCGGCCGGGCGGGCCTGCGCGAGGTCACCCCGGATCACCATGCCCTGATCGGGTAGGCGTCGACGGTGGCGCGCCTCCTCTGCGCGACGGGCTTCTCCGGAGAGGGATTCCTTCAGGGGCCGGCCGTCGGCGAGACCGTCCGCGACCTGTATCCGGGCCGCGTACCCTTCGTGGACGTCATCCCCCTGAGCGCCGATCGTTTCGCGGTCGGCGCCCCGCGCCCGGAGGTCAACCGCGTATGACGGCACTCCACCTGTGGCTGCGCCACGAGGCCCGCACCACCGAACGACGCACCCCGGTCGTCCCCGACGACGCCCGCCGCCTCGTCGAGGCCGGCGTGCGTCTGAGCGTCGAGGACTCCCCGCAGCGCGTGTTCCCCACGCGGGAGTACGAGGCCGCCGGCGCGCGGATCGTTCCCGCCGGCTCCTGGATCTCCGCACCCGACGACGCCGTGGTCCTGGGCCTCAAGGAACTCCCGGACGAGCCGGCGGAGTTGGCGCACCGGCATGTCTTCTTCGGGCACGCCTACAAGCGGCAGCCGGGAGCCGCCGCGTTGTTGCGCCGGTTCGCCGCCGGGGGTGGAGCGCTGCTCGATCTGGAGTACCTGGTCGACGGACACGGCCGCCGTCTGGCCGCCTTCGGCTTCTGGGCCGGATACCTCGGCGCGGCCCTCGCCGTCCTCCAGCACCGGGGACGGCTGACCGCCCCGCTCCTGCCCACCGGCAAGGGCGAGCTGGACGCGACGCTCCGTCATATTCCGGACCAAGCAACCGGGTTCACGGCTCTGGTCGTCGGCGCGCTCGGACGCAGCGGCCGGGGCGCGCGGGCCGCGTTCGCCACCGCCGGCGTGGACCCCACCTGCTGGGACCTGGCGGAGACCCGCGACCTGGACCGGCCCGCCCTGCTGGCGCACGACCTCATGGTCAACTGCGTCCTCGCCACCGCCCCCGTGCCGCCGTTCGTCCGCGAGCAGGACCTCGACGATCCGGCCCGCCGACTGCGCACCCTGTCCGACGTCACCTGTGACGTGGGCTCGCCGCTCAACGTGCTGCCGGTGTACGACCGCACGACCGAGTGGGCCGACCCCGTGCGCCGGCTGCGCGAGGAGCCCCCGCTGGATCTGATCGCCATCGACAACCTGCCGTCTTTGCTGCCGCGCGAGTCCAGCGTCGACTTCTCGGCGGACCTCACTCCCCAGCTGCTGGACTTCGGCGTCGGCCAAGCGTGGGACCGCTGCCTGGACCGCTATCACCGGGCCGGCCGTGAACTCGGCTCGGACACCGGCCGGTTGTCGGCCGAAGGAGGGGCCGGCCGCGCCTGACGCCGTCCCGGCCGCCGGCGTCGTCCACTGGTCGGCGCGGGCTGTCCACGGGCAGCGGGCCCGGCCGCCCGGCTCGTGGTCCGGCGGCCGCCTGCTCACCGCCGAGGTGTCCGCCGGGGACGTCGTGATGTCGATGTCCTGTGGCGGCCCGGGTGAGGCACTGCCCGGACTCCGGCCGCACGGACGCCCCCGCCGGGAAGGCGCCCCGGTCGCCCCGGCCGCGGCGGTCCCGGGACGTCAGTCCGTGATCGCCTCGTGCACCAGGCGCTTCAGGTCGGGGTAGAGCTTCAGCGACTTCCGCGGTCGCAGCTGGGTCAGGAACTGGACGCTCACGTCATGGGCCGGGTCGACCCAGAAGGTCGTCGTGGCGACGCCGCTCCAGCCGTAGGCGCCGAGGCCGCAGGGGGCCTGGGTGCGGCTCGGGTCGACGACCACGGAGACCCCGAGGCCGAAGCCGACGCCGTCGTTGCCGGGCTCGTCGTGCGCGGGGCGGCTGCCGAAGGCACGCAGGTCGGCGCCGTCGGGGAGGTGGTTGCGGGTCATCAGGTCGACCGTCTCGGGAGCGAGCAGGCGCACGCCGTCCAACTCGCCGCGCCGCCTGAGCAGTTCGCTGAACCGGTGCACGTCGTAGGCGGTCGCCACCATGCCCCCGCTGCCCGACAGGAACCGGGGACGGCCGAACAGGGGCAGCCCCGGGATCGGCTCGATGCCGCCGCCGTCGGCGTCGCCGTACAACTCGGCCAGTCGGCCCGCCTGTTCGTCGCTGACCTGGAAGCCGGCGTCGGGCATGCCGAGCGGGCGGAAGATCCGCTCGGCGAGGAACTCGTCCAGTGGGCGGCCGGAGACCACCTCGATGATCCGGCCCAGGACGTTCGTCGCCACCGAGTAGTTCCACTGGGTGCCGGGCTCGAACTGCAGCGGCAGCCGCGCGTAGGCCTCCACGGTGCGCGCGAGGTCCGAGCCCGGCAGCACCGCCGAGTCCAGTCCCGCCTCGCGGTACAAGGCGTCGACCGGGTGACAGTGGTAGAACGCGAAGGTCAGGCCCGCGGTGTGGGTCATCAGGTGCCGAACCAGCAGGGGCTGTCCGACCGGGCGGGTGGACACCGCCGAGCCCGAACCGCCCGTGTACACGCGCTGGTCGGCGAAGGCGGGCAGGTGGTCGGCGACGGCGTCGTCGAGGCCCAGCCGGCCCTCCTCCATCAGTATCAGCGCGGCGACCGAGGTCACCGGTTTGGTCATGGAGTAGATCCGGTACAGGGTGTCGGCCTCCACGGGCAGCCCGGCGGCGATGTCACGACGGCCGTGCGTGACGAGGTGTGCGACCCGGCCCCCGCGCGAGACGGCCAGGAGGAACCCGGGCAGACGCCCTTCGTCGACATAGTGGGCGAGGTGCTGGTCGAGCCGGTCCAGCGCCTTCCCGTCCAGCCCGACCTCGCTCGGGTCGACCTCTTGTCGCAGCAGTGCCATCGTTCTCCTCCGGTGCGCTCGTTCAAGGTCGGGTCCCGGCCTACCCGCCGGGACGACCTCAGACCTCATCGTCGCGCAGGGAACGCGCGTGCGGACCCCTTTCGGCGTCGTGATCCCTGTGCGTTGCGTCGCTTCCCTCAGCCGGGTGACCAGCGGGGGAGGCGGTCGGGCGAGCGGGGGGCCGGACGGCGGGCGGGGCGGCGGG
>NZ_JBHVYK010000078.1:0-37675 GCF_042880855.1 Streptomyces sp. NPDC058291 | reverse complement strand
GACTCGGGGCGCCGCCCTCCAGCCGTGTCGTCACTTCTTCTTGTTGCCGCGCTTCTCGCGCACCCGCACCGAGATGTGGATCGGCGTGCCGTCGAAGCCGAACTCCTCGCGCAGCCGGCGCTCGATGAAGCGTCGGTAGCCCGCCTCGATGAACCCGGACGCGAAGAACACGAACCGCGGCGGCTTGGTGCCGGCCTGGGTTCCGAAGAGGATGCGGGGCTGCTTTCCGCCCCGCACCGGGTGCGGGTGGGCCGCGACCAGCTCGCCGAGGAAGGCGTTCAGGCGGCCCGTCGGGACGCGGGTCTCCCAGCCGGCCAGGGCGGTCTCGATCGCCGGGACCAGCTTCTCCATGTGCCGCCCGGTGCGCGCCGAGACGTTGACCCGCGGCGCCCACGCCACCTGGGCGAACTCGGTCTCGATCTCCCGCTCCAGGTAGTAGCGGCGCTCCTCGTCGAGGGTGTCCCACTTGTTGTAGGCGATGACCAGCGCGCGTCCGGCGTCCACGGCCATCGTCACGATGCGCTGGTCCTGCACCGAGATCGGCTCGGAGGCGTCGATCAGGATGACCGCCACCTCGGCCTTCTCGACGGCCGCCGCGGTGCGCAGCGAGGCGTAGTAGTCGGCGCCCTGCTGGAGGTGGACGCGCTTGCGGATGCCCGCCGTGTCGACGAACTTCCAGGTGACGCCGCCGAGTTCGATCAGCTCGTCGACCGGGTCGCGGGTGGTGCCCGCGATCTCGTTGACGACGACGCGATCCTCGTTCGCCACCTTGTTCAGCAGCGAGGACTTGCCGACGTTGGGGCGGCCGATGAGGGCGATCCGACGCGGGCCGCCGACCGCGGCGCCGAAGGTCTGCGCGGGGGCCTCCGGCAGGGCCTCCAGGACGGCGTCCAGCATGTCGCCGGTGCCCCGGCCGTGCAGCGCGGAGATCGGGTGCGGTTCGCCGAGGCCGAGTGACCACAGGTAGGCCGCGTCGGCCTCGGCGCTCGGGCCGTCGACCTTGTTGGCGGCCAGCACGACGGGCTTGCCGGCCTTGCGCAGCAGCCGCACCACCGCCTCGTCGGTGTCGGTCGCGCCGACCTTGGCGTCGACGACGAAGACGACGGCGTCGGCGGCCTCGATCGCGTACTCGGCCTGGGCGGCCACGGAGGCGTCGATGCCGAGGACGTCCTGCTCCCAGCCGCCGGTGTCGACGAGCTTGAAGCGGCGGCCCGACCATTCGGCCTCGTAGGTCACGCGGTCGCGGGTCACGCCCGGCTTGTCCTCGACGACGGCCTCGCGGCGGCCGATGATCCTGTTCACCAGGGTCGACTTGCCGACGTTGGGGCGGCCGACGACGGCCAGCACGGGCAGCGGCCCGTGACCGGCCTCCTCGATGGCGCCCTCGACGTCCTCGACGTCGAAGCCCTCGACCGCGGCGAGCTCCATGAACTCCGCGTACTCGGCGTCGCCGAGCGCCCCGTGGTCGTGCTCGAAGGATTCCGAGCCGTCGGGCTGGATGTGGTCGTTCATGAAGTCCGTACCTCGTCGTTCATCGTGGTGATCGGTGGAGCACCCGTTCTGTCCGGGTTGATCCACTACTCGGTATTCAGTGTCGCTCAGCGTCCCGTCAGGCGCCTGGCGTTTTCAAGGTGCGCGGCGAGCTGCTTCTGGATGCGTTCGGTGGCCTCGTCCAGCGCCTTGCGGGTGCGCCGTCCGCTGCCGTCGCCCGCCTCGAACGCCTCGCCGAAGACGACGTCGACGCGGGAGCGCAGCGGAGGCAGCGCCTTTATCAACCGTCCGCGGCGCTCGGTGCTTCCCAGCACGGCGACCGGCACGATCGGCGCCCCGCCGCGCACGGCGAAGTAGGCGAGCCCGGCGCGCAGGGCGGCGAAGTCGCCCTCGCCCCGGGTGCCCTCGGGGAAGATCCCGAGGACCCCGCCGTTGTCCAGCACGCCCAGCGCGCGGGTGATGGCCGTGCGGTCGGTGGTGTCCCGGTCGACCTTGAGCTGGCCGATGCCGGTCAGGAAGGGGTCCAGCGGGCCGATGAACGCTTCCTTCTTGATCAGGAAGTGCGTCGGACGGGGCGCCACGCCCATCACCATCGGGCCGTCGATGTTGTGGGAGTGGTTGATCGCGAAGATCAGCGGGCCGGTCGCCGGCACCTTCCAGGCGCCCAGCACCCGCGGCTTGAACAGCCCGTACATCAGGCCGACGCCGATGCGCCGTCCGACCTCGGCGCCCCGCTCCGAGGGCACGCCCGCCGTGGAGGTCACCGGGCGGCCCGCTTCTCCTCGACGAGGGTGACGACGCACTCGATGACCTGGTTCAGCGTCAGCTCGGTGGTGTCCACCTCGACGGCGTCGTCCGCCTTGGCGAGCGGGGAGGTCTTGCGGGAGGAGTCGGCGGCGTCCCGCTTGATCAGCGCCTCGCGGGTGCTGCGCACGTCGGCGCCCTTCAGCTCGCCGCTGCGGCGGGCGGCGCGGGCCTCCGGGGAGGCGGTGAGGAAGATCTTCAGGTCGGCGCCGGGCAGCACGGTCGTGCCGATGTCCCGCCCCTCGACGACGATGCCCTGCTCCGCGGCGGCGGCCAGCGAGCGCTGCAGCTCGGTGATCCGGGCCCGCACCTCGGGCACCGCGCTGACCGCGCTGACCTGGGAGGTGACCTCCGGGGTGCGGATCGGGCCGGCCACGTCGACGCCGTCGACGGTGATCGTCGGGTGGGCCGGGTCGGTACCGGAGACGATCTCGGGCTTGCCGGCGACGGCCGCGATCGCGGAGGGGTCCTCGACGTCGATCCCGTTGGTCACCATCCACCAGGTGATCGCCCGGTACTGGGCGCCGGTGTCCAGGTACCTCAGCCCGAGGCGGCCGGCCACGGCCTTGGACGTGCTCGACTTGCCGGTGCCGGACGGACCGTCGATGGCGACGATCACGGGCTGGGCGGCGCCGTTTTCCACGGGGGGACACCTTCCTGGTGCGAGGCGGTGGATGTGCGGGGCGCGACTGTGCCCCGCACAAGGTTACCGGCCGCACGTCACTCGTCCGGCCGCACGGGGGACGCCCGGCCGGCGACGGGTCCCCCTCGGCCGGGGCCGGCGCTCCGCGGGCCCCTGCCCGGGACGCCTACTGACGGATCGCCCAGCCCCTCTCGCGCAGCGCCGCCGCGAGGACCGGCGCCGACTTCGGCTCGACCATCAGCTGCACCAGACCCGCCTGCTGCCCCGTCGCGTGCTCGATGCGGACGTCCTCGATGTTGACGCCCGCCTGACCGGCGTCGGCGAAGATGCGGGCCAGCTGCCCCGGCTGGTCGTCGATCAGCACCGCGACGACCTCGTAGGCCCGAGGCGCCGCTCCGTGCTTGCCGGGGACGCGGACCTGGCCCGCGTTGCCGCGGCGCAGGACGTCCTCGACGCCGACGGCGCCCTCGCGCCGCTCGGCGTCGTCGCGGGACTGCAGGGCGCGCAGGGCCTGGACGGTCTCCTCCAGGTCGGCGGCGACGTCGGTGAGCAGGTCGGCGACCGGTCCGGGGTTCGCGGACAGGATGTCGATCCACATCCGCGGGTCGGAGGCCGCGATCCGCGTGACGTCCCGGATGCCCTGTCCGCACAGCCGCACGGCGGCCTCCTCGGCGTGTTCCAGACGGGCCGCGACCATGCTGGAGACCAGGTGGGGCATGTGGGAGACGAGTGCCACGGCGCGGTCGTGGGCGTCCGCGTCCATGACCACCGGGACGGCCCGGCAGTGCGAGACCAGTTCCAGGGCGAGGTTCAGCACCTCGGTGTCGGTGTCCCGGGTCGGCGTCAGCACCCAGGGCCGGCCCTCGAACAGGTCGCCGGTCGCGGCCAGCGGACCCGACTTCTCCCGGCCGGACATGGGGTGCGTGCCGATGTACGCCGACAGGTCGAGGCCGAGCTCCTGCAGCTCGCGGCGCGGCCCGCCCTTGACACTGGCCACGTCGAGGTACCCGCGGGCCGCCCCCCGGCGCATCGCGTCGGCGAGCACGCCGGCCACGTGGGCGGGCGGCGCGGCGACGATCGCCAGGTCGACCGGGCCCTCGGGCTCCTCGTCGGAGCCGGCGCCCAACGCGGCCGCCGTGCGGGCCTGTTCGCGGTCGTGGTCGGCGAGGTGCACGACGACGCCCCGCTGGGTCAGCGCCAGGGCGGCGGACGTGCCGATCAGCCCGGTTCCGATGACGAGCGCGGTCCTCACTGGGCGATGTCCTTGCGCAGGGCGGCCGCGGCGCCGAGGTAGACGTGGCTGATGTCGGCGCGCGGGCGGTCGGACTCGACGTGCGCGAGGATGCGTACCACCCGCGGCATGGCGCCCTCGATGTCGAGTTCCTGGGCGCAGATCAGCGGCACGTCGACGATGCCGAGCTTGCGGGCCGCGGCCGCCGGGAAGTCGCTGTGCAGGTCGGGGGTGGCCGTGAACCAGATGCTGATCAAGTCGTCGGCGCTGAGAGCGTTGCGCTCCAGGACGGCGGTGAGCAGGGCCCCCACCTGCTCGTCCATGTGGCCGGCCTCGTCCCGCTCCAGTTGGACGGCTCCCCGGACCGCTCGTACCGCCACGGCGCTGCTCCTCGTTGGTGTGTGCCGATGTGCCGATGTGCTGAAGTGCCGACGTGCCGGTCATACGACAGGCGCCGGTCTACGACAGGTGACGCATCCAGCCTAGTCAGCCCGTGCCGGTCCGGTGCGCGCCGCCCGCGTGCCGAGACGGCGGCGCCCCCGTACGCCCTGTACGGCGGGTGCGCGCTGCGCTGTCGTGGCACTCTGACGGCAGGACTCCGCATCGGGGAAGGCCCGACATGAAGCGTCCAGGACCCCTGCTCACCCTTCTCACGGGACTGGTCCTCGGACTGGTCCTGCTGACGCTCGACGCGACGACGGGGACGAAGGCGCCCTCCTCCCCGTACCGGGAGCGGCCGCCGGCTCCGGCCCCCGTCGGCCGCGCCGCCTCCTCCACGCCCGCGCCCAGCCCCTCCCGGACGCCGGACGCCGACTACGCCGGGCGCACCGACGACGACGCGGCGGCGGTCGCCGTCTCCGTCCGCGACGGCAGGGCGATCGCGTACTTCTGCGACGGCCGCACCCAGGAGTCCTGGCTCAAGGGCGACGTGCGGGACGACGGCGGGCTGCGCCTCACCGGCCGGCAGGGCGCGAAGCTGGAGGGCACGCTCCGCGACGGCGCCCTGACCGACGGCACGGTCGAGGTCGGCGGCAGGCGCCGCCCGTTCACCGCGGACCGGGCGAAGAAGCCGTCCGGGCTGTGGCGGGCGACGGCGACCGTGCGTTCGGCGACGATCGACGGCGGCTGGATCGTCCTGCGGGACGGCAGCCAGGTCGGCGTCGTCAGCCGCGACGGCGAGCCCTCCCCCGCTCCCCGCATCGACCCGCGCACCGGTGCGGTGACGATCGACGGGCGGCTGCTCACGGCCCGCCCCGCCACCCCCTGACCCCCGTTCGAGCAGGGAGCCCTCATGACCGTCGACCCGAACGCCGCCACCCGCGGCTTTCCCGAGCCCGAGGGACGCGGCGGCCCGCACCCGGCGCGCTATCTGGTCCCGGCGCTCGTCGCCGGCGCCGTGGCGCTCGCCCTGGGCGTGTACGGCACGCTCCACGACCCGGCCGGCACCGCCTTCGACCTGGCCGGTTTCAGCAGCACGGGCGCGGTGAAGGCCTGGCTGGCGTCGGCCGCGATGTTCTTCGCCCTGGTCCAGCTCGTCTCGGCGCTGATGCTGTACGGGAAACTGCCCGGCCCGGCCTGGTCCGCCGCGCTGCACCGCTGGTCGGGCCGGGCCGCCTTCCTGATCGCGGTACCGGTTGCGGTGCACTGTCTGTACGCGCTTGGCTGGCAGACGTACGAAACACGCGTGATGTGGCATTCCGTCCTGGGTTGCTTCTTCTTCGGCGCTTTCAGTGCCAAGATGCTGCTGCTCCGCTGGGAGCGCCTTCCCGGGTGGGTGCTGCCGATCGTCGGCGGACTGGTCTTCGCCGTGCTGACGGTGATCTGGCTCACCTCCGCCCTCTGGTTCTTCCGCACGTTCGGAGTGACGACATGACTCTCCCCGCGACACGACGCACGGTTCTCCTGGCGACGGGCGGAGCGGCAGCGGCCCTGGCGACGGGCTGCAGCAAGTACGGCGACAAGGGCCCGTCCTCGTCGGACAGCTCCGCGAAGGGCTCCGCCGGCCGGGAACTGGCGCAGACGAGCGACATCCCCGTCGGCGGCGGCAAGGTCTTCGCCGACGAGAAGGTCGTCGTCACCCAGCCGACGAAGGGCGACTTCAAGGCGTTCTCCGCCGTCTGCACCCATCTGGGCTGCACCGTGAACGACGTCGCCGACGGCATCATCCACTGCCCGTGCCACGGGAGCGAGTTCCGCGTCGCGGACGGCTCGGTGGCCGGCGGTCCGGCGCCCCGACCGCTGCCCGCCGAGAAGATCACGGTCGAGGGCGGCTCGATCAGCCTGACCTGAGCGCCTGCCGGGTCACCGGCTCACTGGTCCCACAGCGCTCCGAGCGTCACCAGTTCCCCCTGGTACTCGATCCGGTCCGCCCACGCCGTCGGCCACGCGTCCGCTCCGGCGTACGCGCCCGCGAAGGCGCCCGCCAGACAGGCGATGGAGTCGGAGTCCCCGGACGAGCAGGCGGCCCGGCGCAGCGCGGTCACCGGTTCGTCGGGGAAGAGCAGGAAGCACAGCAGGCCGGCGGCCATGGCCTCCTCGGCGATCCATCCCGCCCCCGCCGCCAGACAGGGGTCGTCCTCGGGCGACGGGTCGCGCAGGGCCTCCTGGAGGCGCTCCAGCACGCCCAGGCAGTCGTCCCAGCCGCGTGCGATGAAGTGCTCCGGGCTCGGGTCCTGGCTGCGGGTCCACAGGTCGCCGAGCCAGCGGTGGTGGTAGCGGGTGCGGTTCTCGACGGCGTACCCCCGCAGGAGTCCGATCAGCGTCGCCGGCTCGGCGCCCTGGGTGAGCAGCCGTACCGCGTGGGCGGTGAGGTCGGACGCGGCCAGAGCGGTGGGGTGACCGTGCGTGAGGGCGGACTGGAGCTGGGCGGCGCCGGCCCGCTGCTCGTCGCTGAGGCCGGGGGCGAGGCCGACGGGGGCGACGCGCATGTTGGCGCCACAGCCCTTGGAGCCGATCCGGCTGGCGTCGCGCCAGTCGCGTTTCTCGTCCTTGAGCAGCTCGCAGGCGGTCAGACAGGTCCGCCCCGGAGCCCGGTTGTTCTCCGGCGACTGGTACCAGTCGACGAACTCCTCGCGCAGCGGGCGTGCCAGGGACGTCGGGACGAGCAGCCCCCGGTCCATGGCGGTCCGCATGGCGCGCCCGACCGCGAGGGTCATCTGGGTGTCGTCGGAGACGACGGCGCGCTGCGGCAGTTCCATGCTCCGCCAGGGGCCGCACTTGGCGAGGATCGACGCGATGTCGTCGAACTCGGTCGGAAACCCGAGCGCGTCCCCCAGCGCGAGTCCCAGCAGGGACCCGGTGGCGTGCTTCCTGACGGTGGTCGAGGTGGTCATGCGGATCGTCCTTCCCGGGGCGGTCGCAGCAGGGGCGGGTGGAGTGCGGTGGCGGAGCCCGCGCGGTAGAGCGCGGCGGGCTTGCCCCGGCCGCCGGTCAGGCGCGCGCCGCCGGGCACGGGCTCGACGAAGCCCGGGGTGGCGAGCACCTTGCGGCGGAAGTTGGGCCGGTCCAGGACGGTCCCCCACACGGTCTCGTAGACCTGCTGGAGCTCGCCGAGGGTGAACTCCGGCGGGCAGAAGGCGGTCGCGAGGCAGGTGTACTCGAACTTGGCGCCGACCCGGTCGTGGGCGTCGGCGAGGATCCGGTCGTGGTCGAAGGCGAGCGGCGGGGCGTCGTCGTAGGGCTGCCAGCGGGCCTGGGCCGCGTCGCCGCCGCCCGTCGGCTCGGGGGCGTCGGGCAGCAGGGCGGCGAAGGCGACCGAGACGACCCGCATGCGGGGGTCGCGGCCGGGCTCGCTGTAGGTGCGCAACTGCTCCAGGTGGAGCCCGGAGACGTCCTTGAGGCCGGTCTCCTCGGCGAGCTCGCGCCGGGCGGCGGTCTCGGCGGACTCGTCCGGCAGCACGAAGCCCCCGGGCAGCGCCCAGCGGCCGGCGTAGGGCTCCTGGCCGCGCTCGACGAGCAGGACGTGCAGGGCGCCCGCGCGCAGGGTGAGGACGGCGAGATCGACGGTGACGGCGAAGGGCTCGTAGGCGTGCTTGTCGTAGGCGTGCGCGTCGTGGCCCGACATGACGAACACCCCCTCTTTATAGTCACCACGACTATAAAGAGGGGGTGTTCGCGGGCACAAGTCCCTGGAGCCCCGGAGTCGGAGCCCTGGAGTCGGAGCCCCGGAGTTCCTAGAGGTCGACTTCCTGCATCAGCATGCCGACCTCGGTGTTGGACAGCCGGCGCAGCCAGCCCGACTTCTGGTCGCCCAGGGTGATCGGGCCGAAGGCCACGCGCACCAGCTTGTCGACCGGGAAGCCGGCCTCGGCCAGCATCCGGCGCACGATGTGCTTGCGGCCCTCGTGCAGGGTCACCTCGACCAGGTAGTTCTTGCCGGTCTGCTCGACGACCCGGAAGTGGTCGGCCTTCGCGTACCCGTCCTCCAGCTGGATGCCGTCCTTGAGCCGCTTGCCCAGGTCGCGCGGGATCGGGCCCACGATGTGCGCGAGGTAGACCTTCTTCACGCCGTACTTGGGGTGCGTCAACCGGTGCGCGAGCTCACCGTGGTTGGTGAGCAGGATGACGCCCTCGGTCTCGGTGTCGAGCCGGCCCACGTGGAACAGCCGCGTCTCGCGGTTGGTCACGTAGTCGCCGAGGCACTGACGGCCCTCGTTGTCCTCCATCGTGGAGACCACGCCGGCCGGCTTGTTCAGCGAGAAGAACTGGTACGACTGCGTCGCGACCGTCAGGCCGTCGACCTTGACCTCGTCCTTCTCCGGGTCGACGCGCTTGCCCTGCTCCAGGACGATCTCGCCGTTGACCTCGACGCGCGCCTGCTCGATCAGCTCCTCGCAGGAGCGCCGGGAGCCGTAGCCCGCGCGCGCGAGGATCTTCTGCAGCCGCTCGCCCTCCTGCTCGGCGCCCGGGAAGGTCTTGGGCAGCTTGACGTCCTTCTTGCCCGCGTAGCGCTCGCGGTTGCGCTCCTCGGCCCGCGCCTCGTACTCCCGCGAGGTCGCCGGCACCCACCGGCCGCGGCCGGTGCCCTGGCCCTGCTTGGGGCCGCCCTTGGCGCCGCCGCGCGCGGAGGAGCCGCGCCCGGACTTCGGGCCCTCATGGGTGCCGCCGGGGCCCACGTCGTAGCGGCGCTCCTCGGGGCGGGGCTTGCTCGGACGGCCCTGTCCCTGCTTGTCGTCGCGGGAGTCGCCGGCGCCGCGGTGCTGACCGCGGCCACCGCCGCTCCCGCCGCGGCCGCCGCTGTTGCCACCACGGCTCCCGCCGTTGTTTCCGCTGCTGTTCCTGCCGCTGCTGCTTCGCATCAAAGTTCCGTCTTGTCGTCTGCGTCCTCGGAATCCGGAGCGTCCGGATCGAACGACGGGACCCCCTCCTGTGTCTCGGCCTCGATCGCCTCCGCCTCGGGGAGGAAGGGCGCGAGCTCCGGGAGCTCGTCCAGGCCGCGCAGGCCCATCCGCTCCAGAAAGTAGTTCGTCGTCACATACAGGATCGCACCTGTTTCGGGTTCCGCGCCCGCCTCCTCCACCAGACCGCGCTGGAGCAGGGTGCGCATCACACCGTCGCAGTTCACTCCGCGCACCGCGGAGACCCTGCTGCGGCTGACCGGCTGACGGTAGGCGACGACCGCGAGGGTCTCCAGCGCCGCCTGGGTGAGCCGGGCCTGCTGGCCGTCCAGGACGAAGCCCTCGACGGCCGGCGCGTACTCGGCACGGCTGTAGAACCGCCAGCCGCCCGCGACGAGTCTGAGCTCGAAGCCGCGCCGCTGCACGGTGTACTCGTCGGCCAGCTCGCGCAGCGCGTCGCCGACCTGCCGCCGGGGCCGCTGGAGGATCTTCGCGAGATGCTCCTCGGTAGCGGGCTCGTCGACGACCATCAGGACGGCCTCCAGGGCCGGCTTGAGGTCCAGTGCGGCGACGGTCTCCTGGCTCACGTCCGTGTCTCCTTCCCGGGCTCCTCCGGCGGCCGGTCGAACTCGTCGGTGACCGCCGGCCGGGCGGGCCCGTCCCCTCCGGTCCAGCGCACCAGCAGCTCGCCGAGCGCGGTCTCCTGATCGAGGGCGACGGCCTTCTCGCGGTACAGCTCCAGCAGCGCGAGGAAACGGGCCACGACGGTCAGGGTGTCGTCGGTGTCCTCGACCAGCGTCCGGAAGCTGGCCTCGCCGAGCTCCCGCAGCCGGGCGACGACGACCCCGGCCTGCTCCTGCACGCTCACCAGCGGGGCGTGGATGTGGTCGACGTACACCTGCGGCTCGGCCCTGGGCTGCATGGCCTTGACCGCGAGTTTCGCGAACCCCTCCGTGCCGATGCTGATGATCACCTCGGGCAGGAGCTCGGCGTGGTGCGGTTCGAGCCCGACGGTGCGGGGGTAACGGCGGCCCTCGCTCTCCAGCCGGTGCGTGAAGACGTCGGCGACCTGCTTGTAGGCGCGGTACTGCAGCAGGCGGGCGAAGAGCAGGTCGCGGGCCTCCAGCAGCGCCAGGTCGGCCTCGTCCTCGATCTCGGCGGCGGGCAGCAGCCGGGCCGCCTTCAGGTCGAGCAGCGTGGCGGCGACGACCAGGAACTCGGTCGTCTGGTCCAGGTCCCAGTCCGGGCCCATGGCCCGGATGTGCGCCATGAACTCGTCGGTGACCTTCGACAGCGCGACCTCGGTGACGTCCAGCTTGTGCTTGGAGATCAGCTGGAGGAGCAGGTCGAAGGGGCCCTCGAAGTTGGCGAGCCGGACCGTGAAGACACCGTCGGGCGCCTCCCGCGAGGCGGGACCGGGACCGGGGGCGCCGACCGCCCCGACGCCGACCGGCTCAAGCGCGTCCGGGTCCGCCGCGTACGGGTCCGCCGCGTACGGGTCCGCCGCGTCCGCCGCGTACGGGTCTGCCGCGTGCGGGTCCGCCGTATCACTTTCCGGAGCGCCCGGTTCGGGGAGGTGCGGCCCCGGCGCGGCCGTCTCGGGCTCGCGTTCGACGGGCGACGGCGGCGCCGCACCCGGTCCGCGCCCCAGCGCCCGCCGGCGGCCGGCTGCGCCGCCGGAGGCGGATGCGGGAACGTCGTTCGAGGTCATGGCCCCCGCAGGCTACCGCTACCGCCCGCGAAGTCGTCGTACGAGGATGCTGGCGTCCCCGCGGCTCTCCAGGTCGGCGAGGACCACGGCGACCGCCTCGCGGACGATGCGCCCCCGGTCCACGGCCAGCCCGTGCTCGCCGCGGAGCACCAGACGGGCGTGCTCCAGGTCCATGAGCTCCTCGGCGGAGACATAGACGGTGATCTTCTCGTCGTGGCGCTCACGCCCGCTGGGCCGGCGAGCGGCCGCCCGCCCCCGCTTGCGCGGCTGGCCGTCGTCGGCGGCGCCGGCGGCAGAACCTTCCTGCGCGCCCTGGCGCCGCTCCGGACGCTCGCCCGTCGCGCCCCTGGTGCGGGACTCCCCGGCGTCGGTCTGGCCGGCGTCGGCCGCCGCGTGCTCCGCGCCCTCGCCGCCCTGCGCGGGCACGGCCTGCGGCGCGTCCTGCGCACCGCCGGCCGCCACCGCGTCGCTCTCGCCGGCCGGCGCCGGCACCCGGGCCTCGCCGTTGGCGGGGCGCCGGGGCGCGGACGGCTGAAGCGCCATTCCCCCTGTCGTACGGAAGAGTTCGTCGGCCCCCGGCAGACTCACTCGGCGTGACACCGGGCGAGCACCTCCCTGGCGAGCTGACGGTAGGCGGCGGCGCCGACGGAGTTGGAGGCGTACGTGGTGATCGGCTCACCGGCGACCGTGGTCTCCGGGAAGCGGACCGTGCGCCCGATGACCGTGTGGTAGACGTGGTCGTCGAACGCCTCGACGACCCGCGCGAGCACCTCACGGCTGTGCACGGTGCGCGAGTCGTACATGGTCGCCAGGATGCCGTCCAGCTCCAGTTCCGGGTTGAGCCGCTCCTGGACCTTCTCGATGGTCTCGGTCAGCAGCGCCACACCGCGCAGCGCGAAGAACTCGCACTCCAGCGGCACGATCACCTTGTGGGCGGCCGTGAGGGCGTTGACGGTGAGCAGGCCGAGCGAGGGCTGACAGTCGATGACGATGTAGTCGTAGTCGTCCATCAGCGGCTTGAGCGCACGCTGGAGCGTGGACTCGCGCGCGACCTCGGAGACGAGCTGCACCTCG
This sequence comes from Streptomyces sp. NPDC058291, assembly GCF_042880855.1. Lineage (NCBI taxonomy): Bacteria > Bacillati > Actinomycetota > Actinomycetes > Kitasatosporales > Streptomycetaceae > Streptomyces > Streptomyces sp. NPDC058291. Next base: position 25,385 of record NZ_JBHVYK010000078.1, on the reverse strand, counting down.
GCGGCGGACAGGTCGATGTTGCTGGGCAGCAGGTCCATGTTGGGGACCGCCGTCTTCAGGAGCACCTCGTCCGCCGCCATGCCCCGCTCCATGAGCAGGTTGTAGACGGTGAGGTCGAGCTCCATCGGGTTGACGCCCAGACCGACCGACAGCGCGCCCTGCGGGTCGAAGTCCACGAGCAGCACCCGCCGGCCGTACTCCGCGAGCGCGGCACCCAGGTTGATGGTCGACGTGGTCTTGCCCACGCCGCCCTTCTGGTTGCACATCGCGATGATCTTCGCGGGGCCGTGCTCGGTCAGCGGGCCCGGGATCGGGAAGTACGGCAGCGGGCGTCCGGTCGGTCCGACGCGCTCACGGCGCTGTCGGGCGGCGTCGGGCGCGAGCGTGGCCGCGTATTCCGGGTCCGGCTCGTACTCGGCATCGGGATCGTAGAAGTGCCCGTCGGGCAGTTCGTCGTAGTCGGCGAAGTGGTTGCGGGGCGCGCCACTTCCGTCGCCGGCCATGGCGTTCACGTGATGGCCATCCATGCTCTGGTGTGCTGACAGAGCCATATGGGGGCTGCGCTGGCTCTGGTGGGCTGCGAAGGTTCGGACAGCGACGGAGCCGACAGCCTCGCGCCCCACGGAACCCGGGTCCCGCGTAGGCATTCCTGGTTGACCACCCCCGGGAGCAAATGTCGACTCATTCACAAGTCGTCTTACCTCCTTGGTGACCAGGAAACTTCTAGACAAGGTCAGCGTGGCACCATGCCGACGGTTGGCGACTCTATGGCGTGTCGGGCGTCCGCAGCAACACAATCCGCCGGACCCGGCCCGATGTGTCGGCAATGAAACATCACGCTGTCAAGGGCGTACGGCCGTCGCACGGCGGGTTTCACCGGTGTGCGAATCGGTCGAAGAGTTACGTTCGAGGCGAGTTGACCGAGAGCCGCAAAGTGACCATACACACATCCGGCCGGACCTTGTCGGGCAAGGTCCGGCCAGGTGGACGCGGTTGACGCGCCTTGTTGACGTATCGCCTTTACGAAAAGGTGACTTGGTTTCCCGGGGCCCCCGCAAGCCCGTCGGCTCAGCCGAGCAGGGAGTCCAGCTCGACGTGCTCCAGGCCGTGCGCCTCGGCGACCTCGCGGTAAACGACCTTGCCGTCATGGGTGTTGAGACCCTTGGCCAGCGCGGGGTCGCGGCGCAGAGCCTCCACCCAGCCCTTGTCCGCCAGTTCGACGATGTAGGGCAGCGTGGCGTTGGTGAGCGCGTAGGTGGAGGTGTTGGGGACCGCGCCGGGCATGTTGGCGACGCAGTAGAACACCGAGTTGTGGACCGGGAAGGTCGGCTCGGCGTGCGTGGTCGGACGGGAGTCCTCGAAGCAGCCGCCCTGGTCGATGGCGATGTCGACAAGGACACTTCCGGGCTTCATCCGGGACACCAGCTCGTTGGTGACCAGCTTCGGGGCCTTGGCGCCCGGGATGAGCACGGCGCCGATGACGAGGTCGGCCTCCAGACAGGCCTTCTCCAGCTCGAAGGCGTTGGAGACGACCGTCTGGATCCTGGTGCCGAAGACCTTGTCGGCTTCCTTGAGCTTGTTGATGTCCTTGTCGAGCAGGGTCACGTGGAAGCCCATGCCGATGGCGATCTGGGCCGCGTTCCAGCCGGAGACGCCGCCGCCGATGACGACCGCCTTGGCGGCCAGCACGCCCGGGACGCCGCCCGGCAGCACGCCGCGGCCGCCGTTGGCGCGCATCAGGTGATAGGCGCCGACCTGGGGGGCCAGCCGGCCCGCGACCTCGGACATCGGGGCGAGCAGCGGCAGCGCGCGGTTCGGCAGCTCGACGGTCTCGTAGGCGATCGCGGTGGTCCCGGACTCGACGAGGGCGTCGGTGCACTCCTTGGACGCGGCCAGGTGCAGGTACGTGAAGAGCGTCTGGTCCTTGCGGAGCCGGTGGTACTCCTCGGCGATGGGCTCCTTGACCTTCAGCAGCAGGTCGGCCGTGGCCCACACCTCGTCGGCCGTCTCGAGGATCTGCGCGCCTGCGGCCAGGTACTCCTCGTCCGTGATGGACGAGCCGACGCCGGCGCCTCGTTCGACGACGACCTGGTGGCCGTGGCGCACGAGCTCGTGCACACCGGCGGGGGTGATGGCCACCCGGAACTCGTTGTTCTTGACCTCGCGGGGGATGCCGACCTTCACGTCGATCACGGTCCTTGGCTCAGAGGGTGTGGGGGCACAGCGAAGACATTCCCGGAGGTACAGGGCACACCGGGACGCACCGCAGGAGAACGTGCGGCAGAGCCAGTCTAATGAAGGTGTTCCCGCTGTCTAGCCTTTCATTGCATCAACCTTCAGCGGATGCACTACGGATTTCGCAGGTGTTAGCGGCGTGTTCCGGCTGTTCGGGCCCCGTAGCGCCGTCCGCGGGCTCCTCTTCCAGGATGCGCTCGGCCTCGCCACGGTGCAGGCGGGCCGCCGCGGGGTCGCCCAGGCGCTCCAGGGTGTCGGCCAGTCTGAGCTGGACGGCGGCCTGCAGTCGGGTGTCCTCGGCGCGCCGGGCCCACTCCACCGCCTCCTGGCAGGTGCGCAGCGACTCCTCGGGGCGGCCCGCGTACTCCTGGACGCGCGCCAGCTCGCTCAACGCCCGTGCCTGCGCGGCCACATCGCCGTTCTTGCGATGTCCCGCGGCGGCGGCCCGCCAGGCCCGCTGGGCCTCGCCGTACCGGCCGGCGTAGGTGTGCGCGGTGGCGATGCGCCCGTACAGACGTGCGGCGTCCGGGCGCTCGTCGCGGGCGAGGCGCTGGGCGAGGGCCCGGCCGAACCAGTCGGCGGCCCGCTCGAAGTCCCCGAGCTCCAGATGCGCGCCGCCTACGGATTCCATCGCGCGGCCGATCGCGTAGGGGTCGTTCGCCTCGCGTCCGGCGTCCAGGGCGGCCCGGTAGCGGGACAGGGCCTCCGGCGTGCGGCCGGTCCTGGCGTCGACGTCGGCCAGGTTCAGCAGGGCCGCTGCCTTCTCCCGGGGCAGTCCGCGGCGCTCGGCCACGTCCAGGACGAGCTGGTGGACGCCGTACAGGTCGGGGGCGGCCGCCTGGGTGCCGACGTGGGCGACCATCGCCCGCACCAGCTGGGACATCAGCCGGCGGGCGAGGGTGTCCAGCTCCCCGTCGGCGACCGCGAGGCGGGCCGAGGCGAGCAGGGCGGGCCGGCGCACGCTCAGCCAGTCGGCGGCCGCGCGCGGGGTGGGGAAGCGCAGGGCGGGGGGCATGCCCTGGAGCTTCTCGCGGGCCTGGGGGCTGTCGGTCTCGGTGATGGCCCGGCAGGACTGCAGCAGCCGCACGGTGCGCTCCAGCATGCGCGCGCGGGCCAGCTGGAGCTCGGCCGGGCGGTCGTGGGTCTGGGCGGCCGCGCGCAGCAGGGGGTGCAGACAGCCGGGGATCTCGTACTGGGGCAGCGGGGAGTCCACGGCCCGCAGCAGACCGAGGGCGGTCAGGTCGTCCAGGGTGGTGCGGGCGGCACCCACCGAGCAGCCGGCCAGCGCGGAGGCGGTGTGCGGGTCGGCGAGACCGGCCGGAGCGAGGCTGAGCAGGCGCAGGGTCCGGGCGGCGGGGGCCGGCAGCGCGGCGTGCGCGAGCCCGAACATCCGGCTGAGCGGGGAGCCCTCGTCGCTCTCCGCGTGGAGCTGCCTGGCGAGGTCGGCGACGGCGGCCTGGGGACGGGCGGCGAGCCAGCAGCCGGCCAGCGTCAGTGCGGCGGGCTGGCCCTGGAGGCCCTCCACGAGGCCCTCGGCGGAGCGCGGGTCGACGGTGATGCGGACGGAGCCGGTGTACCGGGTCAGCAGGTCCAGGGCGGACTTGGTGTCCAGGCCGCCCAGGGTGCAGGGGCGGACGTCCGCGATGCCGGTGAGGGGTCCGGAGGAGACGGCGACGAGCAGGCACTGCGGGCTGTCCGGAAGCAGGGCGTCCACCTGTTCGGCGCCGGTCGCGTCGTCGAGCAGGAGCAGCACCCGCCGCTGTGCGAGGGTCTCGCGCAGCAGGGCCGACAGGTCGTCCTGGCCGGCGCCTGCGGGGGCCGTCACGCCCAGCGCGGCGAGCAGTTCACGGGCCGCGCGTTCGACCGGCACGGGCGTGCCGTCGGGCTCGGCGAGACGGGCGCGCAGCACGCCGTCCCGGTAGCGGTCGGCGACCTGGCGGACGAGTTCCTCGGCGAGCGCGGTCCGTCCGGAGCCGGGCCGGCCGGCGATCAACAGCACCCGCGCGCGCGGGGCCTTTCTGCCGGAGATGGTGTCCAGGCCCGCGCGCTCGATGTCGGCCCGCAGTTCCTTCAACTCCCTGGTGCGGCCCAGGAAATGGCCCTCTGGCGCAGCGTGTCCGGACAGCTGCGCGCCGTCTGTGTCCACTGCCTGGTCCGTCACGGGCCACACTCCCGTCTCACCGCGCACGCAACCCGCCGGGACTCCGGACCGGGTGATTCCAGAGCCTAGTTCACGCTCTGCGACGTTCCGTGAGGAGCAGGGCGGCGCGCGGCCCGGACCCCCCGATCGGATCAGCCGATCGTCACACCGCGAGGGGTCCGGGTGGGCCGCCTACCCCGCCGACACGGACGGCGACGGGCGCGGACGACGAACGACGAGGACAGGGCGGCGGGCGGCAGGCGGCGGGCACGGGCGACCGGCGGACGGTCGTCAGGCGAACGGGCCTCGGGCGAACCGGCGGCTCCGGGCGGACGGGCCGGGGGCGTCCGTCGTGCGACGGACGTCAGGCGATGTCAGGCCTCGAACGGACGGGCCGGCCAGGGCGCCTCGGCCGGACGCAGCGCGTCGACGCCGTCCCCGCCACGGGCGGCCGCCAGCGACAGCACGCCGACCACGAGGCAGTTGTTGTGCACGTCGCCCGCGAGGACCGCCTGGACCAGGTCGGCGACCGGCACGCGCGCGTGCTCCATGTCCGCCTCCTCGTCCTCCACCGCGAAGCGCTGCCCGTCCGCCTCGGACAGCCCGCGGGCGAGGAAGATCCGCACGGACTCGTCGCAGCCGCCGGGCGTCGTGTACACGTCGGTGAGCACCCGCCAGTCCTCGGCCTTGACGTGCGCCTCCTCGTACAGCTCGCGCTGCGCCGCGTGCAGCGGGTTCTCGCCGGGCACGTCGAGCAGACCGGCCGGGATCTCCCACAGCTTGTGCCGCACGGGGTGGCGGTACTGCTTGATGAGCAGCACGCGGTCCTCGTCGTCGAGCGCGAGGACCGCCACGGAGCCGGGGTGGACCTGGTAGTCCCGGCGGACCACCGAACCGTCGGGCATGACCACCTCGTCGGTGCGCACCGAGGTCTTGTTGCCCACGAAGGGGGTCCGGGTGGCCCGGACCTCCCACGCCTCGGGAGTGTCCTTGATCGTCATGCCCTGCGTCCTTCCACGTGCCACCTGCGCAAACGAAACCGGGGCGCGAACCTTTGACGATTCGCACCCCGGCCACCGTACAACCGGTGTGTTACTCAGACGTCTGCCCCGCGGTGACCTTCCGCTCGACCGCCGCCTTCACCAGACCGGCGAACAGCGGGTGCGGACGCGTGGGCCGCGACCGCAGCTCCGGGTGCGCCTGCGTGGCCACCAGGTAGGGGTGGACGTCGCGCGGGTACTCGACGTACTCGACCAGCTTGCCGTCCGGCGAGGTGCCCGAGAACAGGATGCCCGCCTTCTTCTCCAGCTCGGCACGGTAGGCGTTGTTCACCTCGTAGCGGTGCCGGTGCCGCTCCTCGACGTACTCCTTGCCGTCGTACACCTCGCGGACGATGGAGCCCTCGGCCAGCTTGGCCGGGTACATGCCCAGGCGCATCGTCCCGCCCATGTCGCCCTCGCCGGCCACGATGTCGAGCTGCTCGGCCATGGTGGAGATGACCGGGTGGCCGGTGGCCGGGTCGAACTCCGTGGAGTTGGCGTCGCCGATGTCGGCCAGGTTGCGCGCGGCCTCGATCACGATGCACTGCAGGCCCAGACACAGGCCGAGCAGCGGGATCCGGTTCTCGCGGGCGTAGCGGATCGCGCCGACCTTGCCGAGCACCCCGCGGTCGCCGAAACCGCCCGGGATGCAGATCCCGTCCACGTCCTCCAGCTGCGCCGCGGCGCCCGCCGGGGTCCTGCAGTCGTCCGACGTGACCCACTTGATCTTCACGCGGGCCTTGTTGGCGAACCCGCCGGCCCGCAGCGCCTCGGTGACCGAGAGGTAGGCGTCGGGCAGGTCGATGTACTTGCCGACCAGGGCGAGGGTGATCTCGTGGTCGGGGTTGTGGACCCGGTCGAGCAGGTCGTCCCAGGTCGTCCAGTCGACGTCGCGGAACGGCAGGTCCAGCTTGCGCACGACATAGGCGTCCAGACCCTCGCGGTGCACGGTCTTCGGGATGTCGTAGATCGAGCGGGCGTCGGGGCAGGCCACGACCGCGTCCTCGTCGACGTCGCACATCAGCGAGATCTTGCGCTTGATCGCGGTCGGCACCTCGCGGTCGCAGCGCAGCACGATCGCGTCCGGCTGGATGCCGATGTTGCGGAGCGCCGCGACGGAGTGCTGGGTCGGCTTGGTCTTCAGCTCGCCCGAGGGGCCGATGTACGGCAGGAGCGAGATGTGCACCACGAAGACGTTGTCCCGGCCGACCTCGTGGCGGACCTGGCGGACCGTCTCCAGGAACGGCAGCGACTCGATGTCGCCGACCGTGCCGCCGACCTCGGTGATCACGACGTCGACCTCGTCCGTCGCCATGCGGCGGATGCGGTGCTTGATCTCGTTGGTGATGTGCGGGATGACCTGGACGGTGTCGCCGAGGTACTCGCCGCGCCGCTCCTTGGCGATCACCGTGTTGTAGACCTGACCGGTGGTGACGTTGGCGGAGCCGTCGAGGTCGCGGTCGAGGAAGCGCTCGTAGTGGCCGATGTCCAGGTCGGTCTCGGCGCCGTCGTTGGTGACGAACACCTCACCGTGCTGGAAGGGGTTCATCGTGCCCGGGTCGACGTTCAGGTACGGGTCGAGCTTCTGCATCACGACGCGCAGTCCCCGCGCCTTGAGCAGCATGCCGAGGCTGGAAGCCGTCAGACCCTTGCCGAGCGAGGAGGCGACACCCCCGGTGACGAAGATGTGCTTGGTCGTCGTGGATTTGGGCGTCATGGCCAAGAGGGGGCTCCCGTGGTCGCGATTGGGGGGTGCGGTTCGGGGGCTTCGAGACCACCGGTCCACGGGCTACCAGGGTATCAGCGCCTCGGAGAGACCGCTTCCGGCCACGCTCCGCGCACGGTCCGACACGGGACGCCGTCCCAGCGCCGGTTTCTCACCTGCTGCTCACCCGTTCGGCCCACCCGCGTTGTCGGGAGCGGCACCCGGATCATCTACGTGCGTCGTATCCTGCTCGGACACTCACTGCCGGGCCCGGTCGGCAAGACGGCACACCCCCGCCCGTCCCCCACCGGAACAACGACAGCTCGTCAGTTCGTTGAGCAATAATCGGCGTTTTGCCCTGAGGGCCGAGCGGCTGCTTTGCTTCAGCGCTCAACGACGCATTACCAACGACCCCTTGACCGCACTAGCGACAGCCCCCATGTCCTATGGGGGTGACGTGGCCGTTCGACTGGAGTTGCACGTGGCCGGGCGCATCGAAGACTACGCACTCATCGGAGACATGCAGACCGCAGCCCTGGTCTGCCGTGACGGGACAGTGGACTGGCTGTGCCTGCCCCGCTTCGACTCGCACGCGATCTTCGCCGGTCTGCTCGGCACCGAGGAACACGGGTTCTGGCGCCTCGGTCCGGCGCACGCCTCGGACGCCCCGCCGCCGCGCGCGGCCCGGCGCACCTACCGAGGCGACTCGCTGATCCTGGAGTCCGAGTGGGACACCCCGCGCGGCACGGTCCGCGTGACGGATTTCATGCCTCCCCGCGACGGCGCGCCCCAGCTGATCCGGATCGTCGAGGGCGTCTCGGGCCGGGTGCCGATGCGCTCGACACTGCGGATGCGGTTCTCCTACGGCCGGGTCGTGCCGTGGGTGCACAAGCACGAGGGCCGCACGGTGGCCGTGGCGGGCCCGGACTCGGTGTGGTTCGACACCGACTGCGAGACCTACGGCAAGGCGCTGACCACCTACGCCGACTTCACGGTGGCGCCCGGCGACCGGATCGCGTTCACGATCTCCTGGGAGCCCTCGCACAAGGAGCCGCCCCCGCTGCCCGAGCCGGAGCAGTCCCTGGAGGCGACCGAGGAGTTCTGGCGCGAGTGGGTCGAGCACTGTACGTACCACGGCCCCTACCGTGAGGCGGTGATCCGCTCGCTGATCACGCTCAAGGCGCTGACCTACGGCCCGACCGGCGGCATCGTCGCCGCCCCCACCACGTCCCTGCCCGAGGACATCGGCGGCGTCCGCAACTGGGACTACCGCTACACCTGGCTGCGCGACGCGGCCATCACCCTGTCCTCGCTGCTGCGCACCGGCTACCGCGAGGAGGCGCGCGCCTGGCGCGAGTGGCTGCTGCGCGCCGTCGCCGGCGACCCCGAGAACCTGCAGATCATGTACGGCATCGCGGGTGAGCGCGAACTGGGCGAGGCCGAGCTGGACTGGCTTCCCGGCTACGAGAACTCCGGCCCGGTCCGGGTCGGCAACGGCGCAGCCCACCAGCTCCAGCTGGACGTCTACGGCGAGGTCACCGAGGCCCTGCACCTGGGCCACATGACCGGCCTGGCCCGCAACGACTACGCCTCGCTGCTCCAGCTCAAGCTGATCCGCTACCTGGAGCAGCACTGGGACGAGCCGGACGAGGGCATCTGGGAGGTGCGCGGCCCGCGCCGCCACTTCGTGCACTCCAAGGTCATGGCCTGGGTCGCCGTCGACCGGACGATCAAGCTGATCGAGTCCGGCGACGCGGACGGCCCGCTGGAGAAGTGGCGCGAGCTGCGCGACGACATCCACCGGGACGTGTGCGAGAAGGGCTACGACAAGGAACGCAACACCTTCACCCAGTCCTACGGCTCCAAGGAGCTGGACGCCTCCCTGCTGCTCATCCCGCAGATGGGCTTCCTGCCCCCGGACGACAAGCGGGTGATCGGCACCATCGAGGCGATCCAGCGCGAGCTGTCCACCCCGGACGGCTTCATCCTGCGCTACCCGACCTCGGGCGGCGACGAGGGCGTGGACGGCCTCCCGGGTGACGAGGGCGCGTTCCTGGCCTGCTCGTTCTGGATGGCGGACGACCTCGCGATGATCGGCCGGGTGGACGAGGCCCGCAAGCTCTTCGAGAAGCTGCTCTCCCTGCGCAACGACCTCGGTCTGCTCGCCGAGGAGTGGGACCCGCGCCTGCAGCGCCAGGTCGGCAACTTCCCGCAGGCCTTCAGCCACGTCCCGCTGATCGACACGGCGCTGCGGCTGACGGCGTCGGGCGCCTACGGGGGCTGACCCCGGCCGGCAGGGCCCGCCCGCCCGGACCGGGAGCGACGACGGTTCCTGCCGGCGCACGGCGGCGGGCCCGCCGACCCGGTCCGGCGCTGTCACCGCGACGTCGGCGCAGGTAGCGTCCGCTGCATGGACAGCCGCACGGACCACCGATTCGACAGCCGGAGCGCCGGCATCACCGTGCAGCGCGCCCTGGAGCTGCCCGGCCTGCGCAGCGGGCTGCCCGAGGTCCTCGCGGGCGGCGAGCGGCTGGACCGCACGGTGCGCTGGGTGCACGCGGGCGAGGTCCCGCACATCGCCTCGCTGCTCAAGGGCGGGGAACTGCTGCTGACCACCGGCTACGGCCTCGGCACCCGTCCGGCCGAGCAGCGGGCGTTCGTGCGCACCCTGGCCGAGCGGGGCATCGCGGCACTGGTGATCGAGCTGGGGCCGCGCTTCGACCGGCTGCCACCGGCCCTCGTCGAGACGGCGCGCACGACCGGGCTCCCCCTCGTCCAGCTGCACCGCGAGGTGGCGTTCGTGACGGTCACGGAGGAGGTCCACACCGAGATCGTCAACGGGCACTACGCGCTTCTCCAGCGGGCCGAGGAGGTGCACCGGCGCTGTACCGAGGCCCTGCTCGGCGGGGGCGGGATCCCGCAGGTGCTGGGCATCCTGGCCGATTTCGGCGACAACCCGGTGTTCCTGGAGACGACCGACGGACGCCTGCTGTACGCGGCCGGCGAGGGGCCGCAGGGGGCGGATCCTCTCCAGGTCTGGGAGGGGCTGCGCGGCCCGCACAAGGACGCGCCGCCGCCCGTCGGATCGGTGCTGGTGGACGTGCCCGGAGGCGGGCCGGGAGCGGGCGCGGTGCGCGCCCGGCTCGTGCAGCTGCCCGTGCGCGCCACGCTGACTCCCGTGCACCGGATCGCGGCGGAACGGGCGGCCGGGATCCTGGCCGTGGTGCTGATGCAGGCTCGTCAGGAGGAGGAGCTCGCCGCGCGCGGCCGGGGCGACTTCCTGACCGACCTCGCCGAGGGCCGCATCGCCGCGGAGGACGCCCCGGCGCAGGCGCGGGTGCTCGGCTTCCGGCCCGCCGCGGGCCCGCTGCTGCCGGTCGTCATGCGGCTGGTCGACGGCATCTCCCCCGGCGGGGGCTGGGCGGTGCTGGCGCGGGCGGTCGCGGAGGAACTGGCGTCGGTGGGCGTGCCGGTGCTGCTGGGCGTCCGGCCGGTGGAGGGCCGGGTACCGGTGCTGCTGGGACTGCGCTCGGAGTCGGAGCGGCCCGCGGTGGCGGACCGGGTCGCGGTGGCGCTGCGGGCCGGGGTGGAACGGGCCGGGATGCAACGGCCGGGGGCCGCGCCCCCGGTGGTGGTCGTGGGGATGGCGGGCGGCTGGGCGGCCGCCTCCGCGGGGCTCCGACACGCCGCGGAGACGGCGACGGCCGCGCACGGCCTGCCGGAACGCCTCTGGTACGACGCCCGCCGTCTGGACATCGACCTGCTGCTGTGGCGGCTGCGCGAGCACCGCGACCTGGCGGCGTTCGTGGACCGCGCGATCGGCCCGGTCCGCGATCACGACCAGCGGTCCAAGCCGCCGCTGCTGCCGACCCTGGAGACGTATCTGGCGCACGCCGGCCGCAAGGCGGAGACGGCCCGTGAGCTGCACCTGAACCGCCAGACCCTCTACAACCGTCTCGCCCGCATCGGCGAGCTGCTCGGCACCGACCTCGACGACCCCCAGACGGTCCTCGCGCTGAGCCTGGCCCTGCGGGCGAGACGACACGTGCCGTGACGATGCCGGGGACCGCCGCCGGGCGCCCGCCGCCGGGCGTACGCGCCGGGCGCGGGCCCACGGTCGCACGCCGCCGGGCGCGGGTCGATGGGCGCGGACCGCCGGGCGCGAGCCGATGGGCGCGAGCCGATGGGCGCGAGCCGCCGGGCGCGAGCCGCCGGGCGCGAGCCGATGGGCGCGAGCCGATGGGCGCGAGCCGATGGGCGCGAGCCGATGGGCGCGGGCCTGCCCACCGGAACCCGAGGGCTGTCCGCCGGAACCCGAGGGCTGTCCGCCCGCGGTCTCAGATCATCGGCCGGGGCTGCGTCAGCTCGTCGTAGACGCTGAGCACCTGGGCGACGGTCTCGTCCTCGGTGGGCCAGGTGGCCGCCTGCCGGGCGCCCATGTCCCGCAGCCGCGCGGCCCGTCCGGGGTCGCCGAGCAGCCGTGGGACGGCGGCGCCGAAGGCCGCCGCGTCGCCGGGCGGGACCAGTTCGGCCGCGTCGCCGACGAGCTCGCGGACGCCGCCGGTGCGAGCCGCGACGAGCGGCACGCGCGCGTGCAGTGCCTCCTGCGCGAGCACCGACCGCGACTCCCCGCCGCCGGGCAGCAGCGCGAGGTCGGCGGCCGCGAGCAGTTCGCTCACGTCGTCCCGCGGCCCGACGAGCCGGACCGGCAGCTCCTCGTCCTCGATCCGGCGCTGCAGCTCGGCCCGCTGCGGCCCCTCCCCCGCGATGACCACCAGAGGCGCCGGATCCAGCCCGCGCCACGCGTGGGAGGCGTCCAGCAGGAGGTCGTGACCCCGGCGCCGGTCCAGCGAGCCGACCGCGACGAGCAGGGGGCGGCCGATGGCGCCGAGTTCGGCCCGCAGCTTGGTCAGCGGCCGCTCGCGCTCGTCCTCGGGCCCCCGTGCCCGCCGGGGCAGCGCCACCGCGGCGAGCCGCGCGTCCCGGGCGCCGGTGCGGCGGGCCCGGTCGACCAGGTCGGAGGTGGTGCCGAGGACCACCGCGGCCGTCCTGGCGACCCTCCGCTCCAGCAGCCGCAGCAGATGGGCGCGGGCGCCCTCGGCGTGCGCGCGGTCGTGCCAGGTGACGACCAGCGGGGTGGGCCGGCCGCTGAGCGCGAGGACGGCCCGGAAGGAAGCGTGCAGGCCGTGCGCGTGGACCAGGTCGGCGTTCGCGCAGGCCACGCGGAGCGCCGCGACGGACCCGGGGTCGCTGCTGCGCGGCACGTGCACGTGTTCGGCGCCGGCGCCCGTGAAGCCGTAGGCGTCATCGGCGTCGGCGGGGGCGCACACCGTCACCCGCACGCCCCGCGCGACGAGCCCTGCGGCCAGGGAGCGCACGTGTGCGCTGCTGCGGGCGTTGCCGCCGCCCAGCACCTGCACGGTGCGCAGCGACGACTGGCCGTGCGGTGAGTGCCTGCTCACGTGGCCGGGGCTCCTGGTTCGGCGTCGGACGGTCACGAAGAAACGTACAGAAGGGCCGGGCGGAGGGGTGGACCGCTGGCGTACCTCCACGTAGTGCGCCCAAGGATGCCAGGACGTACGGGTGTTCCGTGCCCTTCAGCCGCCGGGCGACGGGCTGCCACCCCCCTTGCTTCACCCAGGCGGGTGAAGGCGATCGAGAGTGCGTGCGACATTCCGGCCCGACGCGGGGATGCGGTCCGCCCCGGCGGGTGTGGCGCGCTTCAGCTCGGGATCTCCGCCGCCGTGGCCACGAACCAGCCGAATTCCGGCAACGCCACGGCGCCCCGGCGTCCGCCCGCGTGGAGGGTGGCCTCCCCGGCGGCCGGCGTCCAGTCGGCGGCCGGCAGAGCGGCCTCGACGGGGGCCGCCCCGAAGTTGAGGGCGACGGCGACCGTTGCGGCGCCGTCCGGATCGGTGAGGGTGTAGGCGAGCACCTGATCGGTGAGCGTGTGCACCCGGGTCCGCGCCCGGACCAGCCAGGCGTTGCGCCGCCGTACGCCGATCAGGCTCCGGTGCAGCCGCTCCACGGGCAGTCCCTGCGCACCGAGCCCCGAGGGGTCCGCGGGGAACGCGGGCCGCACCGCGTCGTCCCCGCCCTCGCGCTCCTCCTTGACGCCCGGGAGGGCCCGCTCGTCCCCGGCGTACACGGACGGGACGCCGCCGACGGTGAACAGCACCGCCAGCGCGTGCGCCACATGCCGGCCCTCGCGCAGCCGGCTGGCGATCCGGGTGACGTCGTGATTGCCGACGAAGGTCTGCGGCGCGAACGTGTCGAGCAGGGCGTCGTGGCGCTGGAGAGCCCAGGCCAGCTCGTGCGGGTTGACGTCGTTCAGCGAACTCCAGATCGCCTTCCACAGCTCGTACTGCGTGACGGAGTCCAGGCCGCCCTCGGTGACGTACGCGGCGTAGTCGCCGTGGATCACCTCGCCGCTGAACCAGGCCTGGGGACGGCGGGCCCGCACCCGGTCGGTGACGGTGCGCCAGAAGGGGCGCGGGACGGCGTAGGCGGCGTCGAGCCGCCAGCCGGAGACGCCTCGGTCGAGCCAGTGGTCGAGGACGGCGACCACGTGGTCGGCGACGGCCGGGGCGTCGTGGTTGAGCGCGACCAGGTGCCGGTGCCCCTCGAAGACGCGGAAGTCGTCGCCGTCCGGCACGAACCAGTCGGCGTACGGCGAGGCGGCGCCGTCGCGGACCACGTCGGCGAAGGGCCCGAAGGACCGGCCCACGTGGTTGAAGACGCCGTCGAGCAGGACCCGCACCCCTCGGGAGGCGGCCTGCTCGGTCAGCTCGACGAGGTCGTCCTCGGTCCCCAGTCGGGGGTCGATCCGGAAGTGGTCGACCGTGTCGTACCCGTGGGTCTCGGAGGCGAACACCGGCCCGAGGGCGAGGCCGTTGCAGCCGAGTCCCACCAGGTGGTCCAGCCAGTCCGTCAGAACGGGCAGCCGGTGGCGCGGGGGTTCGCCGGGCGGCAGGGCGGTGCGTTCGGCGCCGAGGAAACCCAGCGGGTGGGCGTGCCACCAGATGGCGTGGTCGGACCAGGACACGGATGCCTCCGTCAAGAGGTGGGCGATGGGTGGTCGACGGTCCCGGTCCCGGCCGGGCTCCGCTGTCCGTGCGTTCCTACCCGTCCGCGCGAGCCGTGGCGAGGAGCTCCTCCGCGTGGGCCCGGGCCGTCTCGGAGTCCTCCTGGCCGGCGAGCATCCGGGACAGCTCGCGGATGCGCTCCTCGCCCTCCAGGACCTTCACCCCGGACCGGGTGACCGACCCGTCGTTGGTCTTCTCCACCAGCAGCTGCCGGTCGGCGAAGGCGGCGACCTGCGGAAGATGGGTGACGACCACGACCTGCGCGGTCTTCGCGAGCCGCGCGAGCCGGCGCCCGATCTCGACCGCCGCCTTGCCGCCGACGCCCGCGTCGACCTCGTCGAAGAGGTACGTCGGCACCGGATCCGTCCCCGCGAACACCACCTCGACGGCGAGCATCACGCGGGACAGCTCACCGCCGGACGCGCCCTTGGCGATGGGCCGCGGCGGAGCGCCCGGGTGCGGGGCGAGCAGCAGCTCGACCTCGTCCACGCCGGCCGGCCCGTAGGCGACCGTACGGCCGCCGACCTCGACGCCCTCCGGGTCCTCGGTCTGCCGGATGTCGAACGACACGCGCGCGTGCGGCATGGCCAGCGAGGCCAGCTCGGCGGTCACGGCCGCGGCGAACCGCTCGGCGGCGTCGGCGCGCGCGTCCGTCAGCGCCTGCGCCAGTCCGCCGAGTTCGGCCCTCAGCGCGTCCCGCTCGGCGGTCAGCTCGTCGATGCGCTCGTCGTCGCCGTCCAGCTCGGTGAGCCGGGCGGCGCTCCGCTCGGCCCAGGCGAGCACGGAGTCCATGTCCTGCCCGTACTTGCGGGTGAGCGCGGTGAGCGCGGCCCTCCGCTCCTCGACCGCCGCCAGCCGCAGCGGATCGGCGTCCAGGTCGTCGGCGTACCCGGCGAGCTCGCCCGCCACGTCGCCCAGCAGGATCCCGATCTCCCCGATCCGGTCGGCGAGCGCGGACAGCGCCGGATCGTGCGATCGGACGGCCTCCAGGGCCCGCTGCGCGCCCGCGACGAGCGTGGTGGCGTCGATGCCCTCGGGATCCTCCGGGTTCCCGGCCAGCGCGGCGTGCGCGACCGTGGCGGCCGACGACAGCGCCTCCGCGTGACCCAGCCGCTCGGCCTCCTCCGCGAGCTCGACGTCCTCCCCGGGGCGCGGTTCGACGCCGGCGATCTCGTCGAGCCCGAAGCGCAGCAGGTCGGCCTCCTGGGCCCGCTCCCGCGCGCGGGTGACGATCTCGTCCAGCTCGACCGCCACCGCCCGCAGCCGCCGGTAGGCCTCGGTGTACTTCGCGAGCGGCACGCTCACCGCGTCGCCCGCGTACCGATCGAGCGCCTGCCGCTGCCGGGACAGCTTGAGCAGCCCCTGCTGGTCGGTCTGCCCGTGCACGGCCACCAGCTCGTCGGCGAGCTCGGCGAGCACGCCCATGGGCACGCTCCGCCCGCCCACGTGCGCCCGCGACCGACCCTCGGCGGAAACGGTACGGCTGATGAGCAGCGCCCCGTCGTCGAGCTCGGCGCCCGCCTCCTCCGCCCGCAGGACCGCCGCGGCGCCCGGGGGCACGGTGATCCGCCCCTCCACGACCGCCTTGTCCGCGCCGATCCGCACGAGCGCGGGATCCGCGCGTCCGCCCAGCAGCAGGCCCAGGCTGGTGACCACCATGGTCTTGCCCGCGCCCGTCTCACCGGTGACGGCGGTGAAGCCGGGCGACAGTTCGACGACAGCGTCGTCGATGACTCCGAGCGACCGTATCCGCATCTCCTCCAACACGGGGAAGACCTTACGAGGTCGGAGAGGGAAAGTGCGAGGCACCCTGTCACCCGGGCGAGTGGACGCGCCCCCCGACCTCTGCGCGACCCTAGCTGCGCGCCCCTCGCCATCCCGCGACCGGCAGGGCGAACTTCGCGACGAGCCGGTCGGTGAACGACGCGTGGTGCAGCCGGGCGAGCCGTACCGGCACCGCCCCCCGCCGCACCTCGACCCGGGCGCCCGGAGGCAGCTCGAAGGTGCGCCGCCCGTCGCACCACAGGACGCCCGGCGGGATGTGCGGCAGCAGTTCCACGGCGAGCACCGAGTTGGGCGAGGTCACCAGCGGCTTGGCGAACAGCGCGTGCGCGCTGATCGGCACCATCAGCAGCGCCTCGACCTCGGGCCACACCACGGGCCCGCCGGCGGAGAACGCGTACGCCGTGGAGCCGGTGGGGGTCGACAGGACGATGCCGTCGCACCCGAACCCGGTGACCGGCCGCCCGTCGATCTCCAGGACGACCTCCAGCAGCTTCTCGGCGCCCGCCTTCTGCACCGCCGCCTCGTTCAGCGCCCAGTCGGTGTGCACGATGTCCCCGTTGCGGTGCACGACGACGTCGACGGTCATGCGCTCCTCGACCTCGTACGCCCGGGTCACCACCCGGTCGACGACCTTGTCGAGGTCGTCTCGCTCGGCCTCGGCGAGGAAGCCGACGCTCCCGAGGTTGACGCCGAGCATCGGCACGCCGGACGCCCGCGCGAACTCCGCGCCGCGCAGCAGCGTGCCGTCACCGCCGAGGACGATGAGCAGCTCGCATCCCTCCAGGCACTGCGCAGTGGCCTCGGCGACCAGTTCCACGTCGTCGGGCACATGCAGGTCGGACGCCTCGTACTCCAGGACGCGCACGCCGATGCCCTCGCGCAGCAGCCCCTTGACCACCAGCTCGGCGCTGCGGATGGCCGCCGGCCGCCCGGTGTGGGCGAGCAGGAAAACAGTACGAGCTCGGTTCTGACTCAACGCGGCCCCTCCGCAACTGCACGGTCGACGTCGGCCGGGTCCAGGGCAGGCGCCCCGGCCCGAAGCCACAGAAAGTACTCGACATTGCCCGAAGGACCCGGCAGCGGGCTGGCGGTGACACCCCGCACGCCCAGCCCCAGGTCCCACGCCTTCCCGGCCACACCCCGCACGGCTTCCGCGCGCAGCTGCGGGCTGCGCACGACACCCCCGCTGCCGAGCCGTTCCTTCCCCACCTCGAACTGGGGCTTCACCATCATCACCAGGTCCGCGTCCGGTCCGGTGCACCGCGCCAGAGCCGGCAGCACCAGCCCGAGCGGAATGAAGGACAAGTCCCCCACGACAAGATCCACAGGCTCCCCATCGATCGCTTCAAGCGTCAACTCGCGTACGTTCGTACGGTCCTTGACGGTGACGCGTTCATCGCTCTGCAGAGACCAGGCGAGTTGTCCGTATCCGACGTCGACGGCGACCACGTGCGCGGCGCCCGCCCGCAGCAGCACGTCGGTGAACCCGCCGGTCGAGGCGCCGGCGTCCAGCGCCCGCCGCCCGCGCACCACGAGCCCCTGGGGCACGAAGGCCTCCAGCGCCCCGGCGAGCTTGTGCCCGCCCCGGGACACGTAGTCCGGGTCGTCGGCGTCGACGGCGACGACGATCGCGGCGGCGGTCTCCACCTGGGTGGCCGGCTTGGTCGCGACGGTCTTGCCGACGCTGACCCGGCCGGCGGCGATCAGCTGCCCGGCGTGCTCACGCGAGCGCGCGAGCTTGCGGCGGACCAGCTCCGCGTCCAGACGGCGACGTGCGACTCCAGCCACGTTCGGTTCAGCTCCTACTGCCATGCGAGGGTGAAGGCGTCCGCCGGTCGAAGGACGGTGCGGGCGCCGGGGGTCCCGGGCGGGCGTCGAGCGCGGTGAGCGCGTCGCGCAGCCCCCGGTGTACATCCTCGTACACCTCGACGTGTCCGTCGGTGGCGAGGTGGTCGGCGTCGGCCAGCCGCTCCAGCTGCGCGTCCACCTCGGCGTGGCCGGTGGAGGCGCGGGGGACGGCCAGCGGGGCGGGAGCGGCGGGGTCGTGCTCGGGCGCCGGCTCGCGCTCGCTCTCTTCGGGCTGCGCCTGGTCCCGCTCGCGATCCTCGGGTACGGCCGCCGTGTCCGTCCCGGTCCGCGGCACTGTGTCGCTCATGCCCAGACGCTACCTCGAACGCCTGGGGTACCGTCGTGCGCGATGGCCACGATCGAGGAGTGCCGCGCCGCACTCGAGAAGCTCTCCGACTCCCTGCAGAGCGCCGAGGGGGACGTCCGCGCGGCCACGGCCCTGGACCGCTCGGTGAGCTGCCGGATCACCGACCTGGACGTCACGTTCGTCGGCCGCATGACGGGCGGCCGGATCGTGGTGCAGGACACCCTGCAGGGACCGCCCGTGGAGAAGGCGCAGATCAGACTGGCCATGACCGGGGACGACCTGGTGGCGCTGGTCGTCGGCGAGCTGAACTTCGCCAAGGCGTGGGGCTCGGGCCGGGTGAAGCTGGAGGCGGGCCTGAAGGACCTGTTCCAGCTCAGGAAGCTTCTGTAGCGGCCACGGCCTTCCCGGCCCCCGCCCCGGCCCGCGCCTTGCGCGCCGCCGGCACCACCAGCGGCGTCCCCGTCTCGGGGTCGTCGACCACCTGGCAGCGCAGCCCGAACACCTCCTCGACCAGAGCGGCGGTGACGATCTCGTTCGGCGCGCCCTGAGCGATGACCTCGCCGCCCTTCAGCGCGATCAGGTGGGTGGCGTACCGCGCCGCGTGGTTGAGGTCGTGCAGCACGGCGACGAGCGTGCGCCCCTGCTCCTCGTGGAGGTCGGCGCACAGGTCGAGGACGTCGATCTGGTGCTGGATGTCCAGGTACGTCGTCGGCTCGTCCAGCAGCAGCAGCGGGGTCTGCTGGGCGAGGGCCATCGCGATCCACACGCGCTGACGCTGCCCGCCGGACAGCTCGTCGACGTACCGGTCGGCGAGCTCGGCGACCCCGGTCTGCGCCATGGACTCCCGCACCACCCGCTCGTCCTCGGCCGACCACTGCCGCAGGATGCCCTGGTGCGGATAGCGGCCGCGACCCACCAGGTCGGCGACGGTGATCCCGTCGGGGGCGATGGACGACTGCGGCAGCAGCCCCAGCGTCCGCGCCACCTTCTTCGCGGGCATCGACTGGATGACCTGCCCGTCCAGCAGCACCCGGCCCCGGCTCGGCTTCAGCATCCGCGACAGCGCCCGCAGCAGCGTCGACTTGCCGCAGGCGTTCGGGCCGACGATCACGGTGAAGGAGTTGTCCGGTATCTCCACCGACAGCTGTTCGGCGATGACCCTCTGGTCGTAGGCGAGGGTGACGTCCTCGGCGGACAGACGGTTCACGGTGCTCCTTCGGTTGTTCTGTTCGGCCGAGCGGCCGGGGCGGTCGGCCGCGCCGGTCATATACGGCCCGCCTTGCGTTCGGTGACCAGGAGCCACAGCAGGTAGACGCCGCCCAGCACGCCGGTGACGACGCCCACGGGCAACTGCCCGTCGCCGAAGAGCCGTTGCGAGGCCCAGTCCGCGACCACCAGCAGCGCGGCCCCCATGCACAGGGACGCCACGAGGTTCGGGCCGGGCGAGCGGGTGAGGCGGCGGGCGAGCTGGGGCGCGGTGAGCGCCACGAAGCTCACCGGCCCCGCGGCGGCGGTGGCGGCCGCGGTCAGCAGCACGGCGGCCACCATCAGCACCAGCCGTACACGCTCCACGCGCACGCCCAGCGCGTGGGAGACGTCGTCGCCCATCTCCATCATCCGCAGCCCGCGCGCGTGGGCGAGGACGAGCGGCACGAGCACACAGGCCAGCGCGAGCAGCGGCCAGACCTGCTGCCAGTCGCGGCCGTCGAGGGTGCCGGTCATCCACACCACGGCGCGGGCCGCGTCGACGAAGTCGGCCTTGGTGAGCAGGTACCCGTTGACCGCCGTAGCGACGGCGCAGACGCCGATGCCGACGAGCACCAGCCGGTACCCGTGCACGCCCTGCTTCCACGCCAGCAGGTAGATCAGGGTCCCGGTCACCAGCCCGCCGATCAGCGCGCCGACGGTCACCTCGGCGGCGCTCCCGGAGAACAGCACGATCATCACGAGCGCGCCGGCCGTCGCCCCCTGTCCGAGCCCCAGCACGTCCGGGCTGCCCAGCGGGTTGCGCGACACGGCCTGGAACAGCGCCCCGCCGAGGCCGAGCGAGGCCCCGACGAGCAGCCCCACCAGTACCCGCGGCAGCCGCAGTTCGTTGACGATGAACTCCTGCCCGGCGTCGCCCTGCCCGAACAGCGTCCGGACGACGTCACCCGAGGAGATCGGGAAGTCCCCGGTGCCGATGAGCACCACGCTCGCGGCGAGCGCGGCGACCACCAGCAGCACGACGACGACCAGTGCCCGCGGATCCAGCCGGACGGACAGCCCGCCCGCGGTGCGCAGCGCACGGGGACCGCGGGGTGCTCGGGGTTCTCGGGGCCGGCGAGGGGTCTTCTGCGCACTCTTCACAGCTGGGCCGTCCTCCGCCGTCGTACGAGAAAGATGAAGACCGGGCCGCCGATGATCGCGGTGATGACGCCGACCTGGACCTCCGACGGCCGGGCCACGACCCGGCCGACGACGTCGGAGCCGAGCAGCAGCACCGGCGACAGGATCGCCGCGTACGGCATGATCCAGCGCAGGTCGGGTCCGGTGAACGAGCGGACGACGTGCGGGACCATCAGCCCGACGAACACGATCGGCCCGCAGGCCGCGGTCGCCGCGCCGCACAGCACGGTCGCGGCGAGCATGGACAGCGCCCGGGTGCGGTTCAGGTTCGCGCCGAGCGCCTTCGCGGTGTCGTCGCCCATCTCCACGGCGTTCAGCGGCCGGGCGAGGGCGAACGCCAGGAGCGTGCCCGCCACCAGGAAGGGCAGCACCTGGCCGATGGTCTCGTCGGTCGCCGAGGACAGCGAGCCGACGGTCCAGAAACGCATCCGGGCCAGCGCCGCGCCGTCCAGGATCATCACGGCCTGGAGGTAGCCGTACAGCGCGGCGCTGATCGCGGTGCCGGCGAGCGCGAGCCGTACCGGAGTGGCCCCCCGGCTCCCGCCCAGGAACCAGACCAGCGCGCCGACCGCGGCCGCCCCGAAGAACGCGAACCACACATAGCCGCTCAGGCTGGTGACGCCGAAGAAGGAGATGGCCGTGACGACGGCGGCCGACGCGCCCGCGTTGAGGCCGAGCAGGCCGGGATCGGCCAGCGGATTGCGCGTCAGCGCCTGCAGAACGGCCCCCGACAGGCCGAGCGCGGCCCCCACGAGCAGCCCGAGCACGGTCCGCGACAGCCGCTCGTCGACGACGACGTCCGCGTACGTCCCGGAGTCCTCGAACAACCCGTGCCAGACCTGCGCCACGGACAGCTCCTTGGCCCCGACGACGACGCTCGCCACCGCGACCAGCAGCAGGACCGCCACGGCCGCCAGGAGTCCGGCGGAGCGTACCGCCCGGCGGTTCGGGGGCGCGGGGGCGGTCTCCGCGCGCGGTACGGGAACACTGTCGACCAACACGCAGTTAGGTTAGCCTACCCTCGCAACGGCGTCAGGTTCCGGATCGTCACCCCCCGCGCCCCCTCACCCGTCACAGGCCGAGCCGTGCCAGCGCCTTCCCCGCGTCCAGCTCACAGGCTCCGTCCCCGGCCGCCGTCCAGGCCGCCGCGCACAACGCCCGCAGCCCGTCCAGGGCTTCGCCCTCGCCCGACAGCTCCAGTCGCTCCGCCCCCGCGGCGGCCGTCCAGCCGCCGCACCGGAACGCGTCCCCCTCCACGGAGACCTCGGGCTGCCCGGCGAGCAGCCCGCGCAGGTCGCCGTCGACGTACGTCGGCCGGTGCTGCGGCGGCGCGGCGAGCAGCTGCGGCCCGTCGGTGACACCGGTGAGGACGAGCAACGAGTCGACCTCGCCGTTGAACGCGCCCTCGATGTCCGTGTCCAGCCGGTCCCCGACGACCAACGGCCGTTCCGCGCCCGTCCGCAGGATCGTCTCCCGGTGCATGGGCGGCAGCGGCTTGCCCGCGACCTGCGGCTCGGCGCCGGTGGCGATCCGCACGACCTCCACCGCCGCGCCGTTGCCCGGCGCGATCCCGCGTCCGCTGGGAATCGTCAGATCCGTGTTGGACGCGAACCACGGCACCCCGCGCGCGACGGCGTACGAGGCCTCCGCGAAGCGCCCCCACGGCAGGTCCGGTCCGCCGAAGCCCTGCACCACCGCAGCCGGGTCGTCGTCCGCCGACTCCACCGGCACGAGCCCCCGCTCGCGCAGGGCCACCCGCAGCCCCTCCCCGCCGATCACCAGCACCCGCGACCCGGCCGGCACCTGCTCGCCGATCAGCCGCGCGACCGCCTGCGCCGAGGTGATGACGTCCTGCGCGCCCGCCGGTATGCCCAGCTCCGTCAGATGACCGGCCACGGCGTCCGGCGTGCGCAGCGCGTTGTTGGTGACGTAGGCGAGCCGCATCCCGCCCGCCCGCGCGGAGGCGAGCGAGTCGACGGCGTGCGCGATCGCGTTCCCGCCCGCGTACACCACCCCGTCGAGATCGAGCAGAGCCGTGTCGTACGCCTCGCTCAGGGCCTGCCCACTGCCCTCGGGCCTCGTCCTGACACTCCGGCTCATTCCACATCGCTCCTCGCTCGATCCGCTTTCCCTCGATCATCCCGCACGCCACCGACACACGTACGATGCCGGGATGAACACAGCAGGTCCCTCCGAGGCGACGGCGCCCCGAGGCCTGGAACTCACCCCGTTCCGAGGCCTGCGCTACGACCCCGACCGGGTCGGCAGCCTCGCCGCCGTCACGTCCCCGCCGTACGACGTCGTGGTACGCCCCGACGGCCTGCATCACCTCCAGGACGCGGACCCCTACAACATCGTCCGTCTGATCCTTCCTCAGGCCACCACCCCCGCCGCCCGCAACGAACAGGCCGCCGACACCCTGCGCCGCTGGCTCGCCGAGGGCGTCCTGACGGCCGACCCCGAGCCCGCCCTGTACGTCTACGAGCAGCGGCACGCGGACGGCATGCTCCAGCGCGGACTCATCGGCGCCCTGCGCGTCTCGGAGCCCTCGGACGGCGTCGTCCTGCCCCACGAGGACGTCATGCCGCACATCGTCGCGGACCGCGCGGCCCTGATGCGCGCCACGCACGCGAACCTCGAACCCCTCCTGCTGACCTACCGGGGCGGCGGCGCCGCCGCGGAGGTCGTGGAGCGCACCGCCGCCCTCCCCCCGCTCCTGTCCACCACCACCGAGGACGGCTACAGCCACCGCCTCTGGGCGATCACCGACCCCGCCGAGACGGCCCGCGTCCAACAGGACCTCTCCCGCCATCAGGCCCTGATCGCCGACGGCCACCACCGCTGGGCGACCTACCTGCGGCTGCGGGCGGAACACCCCGAGCCCGGCCCCTGGGACCACGGTCTCGTCCTCCTGGTGGACACCGCGCGCTACCCCCTGCGCGTACGCGCCATCCACCGCCTCCTGCACGGACTCCCGGTCGCCGACGCACTGGCCGCGCTCGACGGAAGCTTCCGCGTCAGGTCCCTGGACCTCGGCCTTCCGCAGGCTCTCGACGTCCTGGCCGACGCCGCCTGCGCCGGCAACGCGTTCCTCCTCGCGGGCGACGGCGCCTTCCACCTCCTCGACCGCCCGGACCCGGCCCTCCTCGCCCGCACGATCCCCGCCGACCGCCCGCAGGCGTGGCGCACCCTGGACGCGACGGTGCTGCACGCCACGCTCCTGGACCACCTATGGGACGTCCCCGAGGACGACCCCGCCCGCATCGCCTACATCCACGACACGGCCGCGACCGTGCGCAAGGCGGAACGCGACGGCGGTACGGCGGTGCTGTTGCACCCCGTCCGCGAGGAGGTCGTCCGCGACCTGGCCCGCCAGGGCGTCACCATGCCCCGCAAGTCGACGTCGTTCGGCCCGAAGCCGGCCTCGGGACTGGTCCTGCGCGCACTCGACGCCTGAGCCCGAACGCACGAAGGGGCGTACCCGGACGCACGAAGGGGCTCGGACGCACGAAGGGGCGGGACCCGGTGACACCGGATCCCGCCCCTTCGCCTTGCCTCAGTCCTCGTCGCGGTCGGCCTTAGCCTCGGCCTTCGCCTCGGACTCAGCCCCGGACTCGACGTCCTCCGCAGCCTTCTGCGCGACGCCCTGGTCGCTCACGTCGGTCGCGTCGACGTCCTCGGTCCCTTCCTCGTCGAGGGCGTCGACGAAGTCCACCCCGTCGAGCTCGGCGAGCCGGTCCGAGGCGTCGGTGCTGCCGTCCCGGTCCGCCTCGACGGCCTTGGCGAACCACTCCCGCGCCTCGCCCTCACGTCCGGCGGCGACCAGCGCGTCGGCGTAGGCGTAGCGCAGCCGCGCGGTCCAGGGCTGCACGGAACCGGACGCGAGCTCGGGGCTCTGCAGCGTCACGATCGCCGCGTCCAGCTGCCCCATGTCGCGCCGCGCGCCGGCCGCGACGAGCCGCATCTCCACCTGGCCGGCCTTGTCGAGCTTGTGCACCTCGGGGGCGCCGGCCATGTCCAGCGCCTTCTCCGGCCGCCCGAGCCCGCGCTCGCAGTCGGCCATGACCGGCCACAGCTCCACGGAACCGCTCATCCGCCGGGCGGCCCGGAACTCGGCGAGCGCCTCGCTGTACTTCTGGTTGGCGTACGCGGCGAACCCGCCCGCCTCCCGAACAGCCGCCACCCGCGACGCCAGTCGCAGGGCCACCTTCGAATAGGCGTAGGCCTGCTCGGGGTCCTCGTCGATCAACCGGGCGACCATCACCAGGTTCTTGGCGACGTCGTCGGCGAGCGTCTTCGGCAGGCTCAGCAGCTCCTGCCGAACGTCCTTGTCGATCTCGTCGCCGGTGACGTCCTCCGGGATCGGCAGCCGCTTGATCGGCTCACGGTCGCGATCCCGGTCATCGCGGAACCGGCTACCGCCGCCACGGCTGTCGTCACGCCCGTCACGGCCCCGGAAACCACCGGGCCGTCCACCACGGTCGTCCCCACGCGGACCACGGGGGGCAGCGCCGCGGTCGTCCCGCCCACGGAACCCGCCACGCTCATCACGCCGGTCGTCACGGCGCTCATCACGCCGGTCGTCACGGCGGAACGCGGGACGGTCGCCGCGGTCACCGCGGTCGTCACGCCGGAAGGGCGGACGGTCACCTCGGTCGTCCCGACGCGGACCACGGTCATCACGCTGGAAGCCCGGACGGTCGCCACGGTCGTCCCGACGCGGACCACGGTCATCACGCTGGAAGGCGGGACGGGACCCCCGGTCACCGCGGTCGTCACGCCGGAAGGGCGGACGGTCACCTCGGTCGTCCCGACGCGGACCACGGTCATCACGCTGGAAGCCCGGACGGTC
>NZ_JBHVYK010000077.1:22848-37864 GCF_042880855.1 Streptomyces sp. NPDC058291 | reverse complement strand
TCATCACTCTTTTGGACGTCCCCGGCTTCCTCCCCGGCGTCGACCAGGAGCACGGCGGCATCATCCGCCACGGCGCGAAGCTCCTCTACGCCTACTGCAACGCGACCGTGCCCCGGATCTCGCTGATCCTGCGCAAGGCGTACGGAGGTGCCTACATCGTCATGGACAGCCAGTCCATCGGAGCCGACCTCACCTACGCCTGGCCCACCAACGAGATCGCCGTGATGGGCGCCGAGGGCGCCGCCAACGTCATCTTCCGCCGTCAGATCGCCGAGGCCGAGGACCCCGAGGCCATGCGGGCCCGCATGGTCAAGGAGTACAAGTCCGAGCTGATGCACCCCTACTACGCGGCCGAGCGCGGTCTGGTCGACGACGTCATCGACCCCACCGAGACCCGCGAGGTCCTCGTCAGGTCCCTGGCCATGCTGCAGTCCAAGCACGCGGACCTGCCCTCGCGCAAGCACGGCAACCCCCCGCAGTGACCCCCGGCGGATCCCACGGGTAACCCGGCGGATTCCCTGCGGAAAC
Source organism: Streptomyces sp. NPDC058291 (assembly GCF_042880855.1). Lineage (NCBI taxonomy): Bacteria > Bacillati > Actinomycetota > Actinomycetes > Kitasatosporales > Streptomycetaceae > Streptomyces > Streptomyces sp. NPDC058291. The sequence continues at coordinate 37,336 of NZ_JBHVYK010000077.1, read as the reverse complement.
CTCATCCACGGAGACTGACACCATGAACGCTCCCGACATCCGAGTCGAGAAGGGCCACGCCGAGCCCGAGGAAGTCGCCGCCATCACGGCGGTCCTCCTGGCACGCGCGGCCGCCCGTCCCTCCGAGCCCACCGCGCACCGCTCCCGTCACCGGGCCGGCTGGCGCCGTCTGGAACGCGAGGGCGGCTTCCGCGCCCCGCACAGCTGGCGCTGAGCCCCGACGCGACACCGAGAAGGGCCCCTCTCGCAGGAGAGGGGCCCTTCCGTGTGTCCGCAGGGGCGCGGGGGAGCCGCGCTACGAGCCGCCGGCCGCCCGCTGGACGGCCCGCACCGTCCGGGGCAGCCCCGTGGCCGGGGGCCTGCCTACCGCAGGCGGGCCATCAACGCGTGCTCGACGAGCGTGATCAGCGCCGACTTCGCGTCCGCACGGTGTCGCGCGTCCGTCGTGATGATCGGGGTGTCCGGGCCGATCTGCAGCGCCTCGCGCACCTCGTCCGGGTTGTACGGCTGGTTGCCGTCGAAGCCGTTCAAAGCGATGACGAAGGGCAGGCCGCTGTTCTCGAAGTAGTCGACCGCCGGGAAGCAGTCGGCGAGACGGCGGGTGTCGACGAGCACGATCGCACCGATGGCGCCGCGCACCAGGTCGTCCCACATGAACCAGAAGCGGTCCTGGCCGGGCGTGCCGAAGAGGTAGAGGATCAGGTCCTGATCCAGGGTGATGCGGCCGAAGTCCATCGCGACCGTGGTGGTCGTCTTGTCCCCGGTGTGGGTGAGGTCGTCGATGCCCGCCGACGCGGACGTCATGACGGCCTCGGTGCGCAGCGGATTGATCTCCGAAACAGCCCCGACGAACGTGGTCTTGCCCACGCCGAAGCCGCCCGCCACCACGATCTTCGCGGAAGTGGTGGAGCGGGAGGGACCCCCGCTAGAGCTTGCGAAGTCCACTGAGCACCCTTTCGAGCAGTGTCACGTCTGGCTGGCCGCCGGCGCTCTCGTCGCCGCCGGGCTGATGGATGGCGACCAGTCCCGCCTCCGCCAAGTCGGCGACGAGGATCCTGGCCACGCCGAGGGGGATGGTCAGCAGCGCCGAGATCTCGGCGACCGACTTGATCTCTCGGCAGAGGTTGCAGATCCGCTGATGCTCGGGCAACTGGCCCTGCATCTGGTGCGGCTGCGCGGTGGTGTGCACCAGCGCCTCGATGGCGAGCTGGTACCGCGGGCGGGTCCGGCCACCGGTCATGGCGTACGGACGCACCAGCGGGTTGTGCGACGCCCCGGCGGGCGCCGCCTCGGGAGTGCGGCGATGCGGCTGCACGGGCTGGATGCGCGGCGCCTGCGGCTGGTCGTACGGGGACGGTCCGGGACCCTGCGGGCCCTGGGGCGAGTACGGCCGCTGCTGGCCGGGCGCGGAGGGGAAGTTGTAACGGTTCGGGTTCTGGGAACCGTCGCCTTGGCCCTGGGCCGGGCCGTACGACCAGTTGCCCGAATGGGAACCGCCTGGGGGTGTTGCCACTCTCTCTCCTCCTCCGACTGTGCCTGGCGCCCACCACGTGGAAGCCGCGTCCCGAAACCCTACGGCCTCGGGACGCCAATACGCACCGTCCCTTTGTTAGTTGAGAAGGCTCCCTTGGAGCTCCGCACGAAGGTCGGGCGTCAGGACCGAACCGGCTCGGTCCACCAGAAGGGCCATCTCGTACCCAATGAGGCCGATGTCCGCCTCCGGGTGCGCGAGAACCGCGAGCGAGGAACCGTCGGAGATGGACATGAGGAAGAGGAATCCTCGCTCCATCTCCACAACCGTCTGGTTCACGCTGCCTCCCTCGAAGATCCGGGAAGCGCCTGCCGTCAGGGACGTCAGGCCGGAGGCGACGGCCGCGAGCTGGTCGGCACGGTCGCGGGGAAAGCCTTCGGACATCGCCAGAAGGAGTCCGTCGGCGGAGACCACCACCGTGTGGGACACCCCCGGGGTGTTGTCCACGAAGTTGGTGATCACCCAGTTCAGGTTCTGTGCCGCCTGGCTCATCGGGCTCACACTAACGCTCCTGGTTGTAGGTGCTGTCAGGACCGAAGCCCTGGCCGTTCGTTTCACTGCTGCCCGCGCTGCGTCCGCGCTGGACGCCCCGACGCAGGTTGCTCAACCTGCCTCGGACGTCCTCCGGGGCGCGGGAGACCTGAGGGCCTCCCTGGGGGGTGCTCTCGGCGGCGCCCTCGATCAGGTTGGCCTTGGGCACCCGCCGCGGCAGGCCGGAGGAGGTGACCCCGCCCGCCTTGGGCTTCTTCAGAGCGGAGGCCTGGTGCCAGCGCTCGTCGTTCGCCGTGCGCCAGACGTCGCTGCCGCCGCCGCTCTCGGAGGAGGAGGCCGGCGCTTCCTGCTTCGCGGGCCGGGAGCCGTTCGCACCGCTTGCGGTGGATCCGCGGCGAGGCAGACCGGCGTCGGTCAGCGCGTGGGCGGCGGAGGGGGCCGGTCCCGGACGGTCGAAGCCTACGCGGTTCTGCTCACCCGCGTCAGTGGCCTGCACGGATTCCGCTTCCGGAGCGTACTGGTCCGGGTAGCCGTTCTGGTAACCGTTCGCCTGACCGTTCTGCTGAGGCCAGTCGTCCTGGTAGGACTGCTGCTCCTCGTACGGCTGGAAGCCCTCGGACGCGCCGGCCGGAGCCGCCGTCCGCTCCTCCTGGACGGGCTCCGCATACGCGGGGTCCGGGTAGCCGCCGTTCGGCGGGTAGGCGTCGCCTCGCGGCAGACCGCCGTTCGTGGAGAACGCGTCGTTCTGCGGCAGGCCGCCGTTCGGCGCGAAGTACTGGTCGTCGTACGCCGGGCGCTGCTGCTCCTCGTACGCCGTCTGCTGGTCGAACGTGCCGGGCCGGTCGGCGTAGCCGGTGGCGTTGCCGTCGTAACCGCCCTGGGCGCCGTTCTGCGCGGGGTCGTAGCCGTTCTGTCCGGCGTCGTACTCCGGCCGGCGGGCGGCGTCGAAGCCCTCGCCGTACGAGGCGGCCTCGGGCGGCTGCTGCTGCCCGTGCCGGCCGGGCTGCTGCTCGGACTGGTCCGGCTGTCCCGACTGGGACTCCAGCGCCGCGCGGCGTTCCTCGCGCTGCAGGGAGCGGCCCACCGGGTCCAACTCGCGGATGTCGTCGGGGACCTCGTAGCGGCTGTCGTCGAAGCCGAGCTCGGCGGCGGTGCGCATCGGCTGGCCGGTGTTGAAGTCCTCGCCGCCGAAGCTCTGCAGCTGCTGCTGTTGCTGCTGCTCGGGGATGATCTGAGAGACCGTGAACTCGTCGCGCGCCTGCTGCTGCTCGCCGCCGCCACCGTGGGTGATGGCGTCCGGCAGCATGACCAGCGAGGTGGTCCCGGCCTGCTCGCCCGAGGGGCGCAGCTGGACGCGGATGCCGTGCCGGTCGGACAGCCGGCCCACCACGAACAGACCCATGCGCTGCGAGATCGCGGCGTCCACGGTGGGCGGGTTGGCCAGCTTGTGGTTGATGTCCGCGAAGTCCTCGGCGGTCAGGCCGATGCCCTTGTCGTGGATCTCGATCATGACCCGGCCGTCGGGGAGACGGGTGGCGGTCACGCGGACTTTGGTCTGCGGGGAGGAGAACGTGGTGGCGTTCTCCAGCAGCTCGGCGAGCAGGTGCACGAGGTCGGTCACGGCGCGGCCGTGGATCTCGGCCTCGGGGACGCCCGACAGCTCGACGCGCTCGTACTGCTCCACCTCGGAGGAGGCGGCGCGCAGCACGTCGACCAGCGGGACCGGCTGGTCCCAGCGGCGGCCGGGCTCCTCGCCGGCGAGGACCAAAAGGTTCTCGCCGTTGCGGCGCATACGGGTAGCGAGGTGGTCCAGGCGGAAGAGGTTCTCCAGCTGGTCGGGGTCGGCCTCGTTGTTCTCCAGGTCGGTGATGAGGGTCAGCTGGCCCTCGATCAGCGACTGGTTGCGGCGCGAGAGGTTGGTGAAGATCGCGTTGATGTTGCCCCGCAGCAGCGCCTGCTCGGCGGCGAGCCGGACGGCCTCGCGGTGGACCTGGTCGAAGGCGCGGGCGACCTCGCCGATCTCGTCCGTGGTCGTGATCGGGATGGCCTGCACGCGGGTGTCGACGCGCCCGGGGTCGGTGCGCGAGAGCTGGTCGACCAGCATCGGCAGCCGCTGCTCGGCGATGCCGAAGGCGGCGTTGCGCAGTTGGCGCATCGCGCGGCTCATCTGACGGGCCACGGCGCCGGCGAGGATGAACGCCAGGAGCAGGGCGACGACGACGGCGGCGCCGGTGATGATCGCGGACGTCTTGGCGTCAGCGGCGATGTCCGAGGCCTCGGTCACGGCCTTGTCGGCCATGTCCGACTCGATCTGCCGGTAGGCGTCGTACTTCAGCGTGGTGACCGCCCACCAGTTCTCCTTGCTGATGCCCTTCTCGGCGAGACCGGCGCGCTCGGCGCCCGTGGTGGTCTCCATCGTGGAGATCGCGCCGACCATGGTGGTCGGGTCGGACGGCGGCGGAACGTAGTCCGGGTCCTTCTGCTTCTGCTCGGCGGCCAGCGCCGCGCCGTCGCTCTTGATCTTCGCCGAGGCGTCGTCCAGCCGCTTGGCGTCGGCCTCGGTGCCGCCGCCGATGTACTCCTCGACGGCGATGCCCTCGAGGTAGGCGTACGAGGAGAGCGAGACCTTCTGCTTGGCGAAGTCCGAGTCCTGCGGGCCCGGCTTGATCAGCAGGTGCATGCCGATCGAGCGCTCCAGGGACAGCGCGGCCTTGGTCAGCGAGATGGCGTAGACGGTACGGCCGTAGGAGGTGATGTTTCCGGTGCCCAGACCGAGCTCGTTGGAGAACTCCATCAGCGGGTGGGCGACCTGGGTGTAGCCCTCTTCGGTCTGCACGCCGGTGAGTTTGGAGGTGTAGGAGGCCGCGCGCAGCGGGGCCAGCTTGGCCTCCGCGGTGCGGAACAGCTGCAGCCGGCGCTCCAGGCCGGGCTTGGACGGCATGTCCTTCGCGGCCTCGTCGAAGGCGTCGGCGGCGGCGTCGGTGGCCCTGCGAGACGCCGTGACGACGGCGTCGTCCTTCTTGCCGGCGAGCAGGGGCGCGGCGGAGACGTCGCGTTCCTTGTAGAGGGCGTCGCTGTAGCCCAGCGCGGCCTGCACCAGGCGCGCGGTGTGCTCGGCGTCGTCGGCCTCCTGCCAGGTGTCGATCGAGCTCTTCACCTGGAAGCCGCCCATGACCAGGCCGACCATCACGGGTATGAGCAGAATCGCGTTCAGCCGGGTCGGCACCCGCCAGTTGCGCGGGGAGAAACGGCTGCCGCTCTTCGCGGGCGTGGCCGTCGGCTCCGAGCCGGGCACAGGGGCGGTCGCCGCTCCGCGCGGCGGCGGGGTGAAGTTGCCCCGCGCCGCCGGCTCGGGACTTTTCTTGCTTCGCCTCACTCGACCAACAACCTCTCGGCGGTCGGCACCTTCGTCGTGCCGCAGTGTCTCAGAGCCCGGTCAGCCATCGACCATCAGTACGTCATTGACTATTGGGCAGTTCAGGCATTCCAGCACGCCGACCAGTCCTCTTCCAAACATGGGAAAGAGTGGGTTCGACGTGATGTAAACCCCAGATAAAACGGTCAAAAAGAACGAGCCCCGTCAAAAGACGGGGCTTTCGTGCGCACAGTGAGACCGAGCGACCGCGACGCGTGGCCGCATCGGCCGATTCCTCTGCCGAAACGTTATGAACACCGGAGCCGGCCGTGTCAAAGGCCACAGCCGACTCCGAAGCGTCTACGACAACTGCCGTAGGGCACGGGGATGTGAAGTTACCGCAGTCGTGCCATGAGAGCGTGCTCGACCAGCGTGATCAGCGCGGACTTGGCGTCCGAGCGGTGCCGGGCGTCCGTCGTGATGATCGGGGTGTCCGGGCCGATCTGCAGCGCCTCGCGCACCTCTTCGGGCTGGTAGGGCTGCTGACCGTCGAAACCGTTGAGGGCGACGACGAACGGCAGACCGCTGTTCTCGAAGTAGTCGACCGCGGGGAAGCAGTCGGCCAGCCGCCGCGTGTCCACCAGCACCACCGCGCCGATGGCGCCGCGCACCAGGTCGTCCCACATGAACCAGAACCGGTCCTGGCCCGGCGTGCCGAACAGATAGAGGATCAGGTCCTGGTCGAGCGTGATGCGGCCGAAGTCCATGGCCACCGTGGTGGTGGTCTTGTCCCCGGTGTGGGTGAGGTCGTCGATGCCCGCGCTCGCGGACGTCATGACGGCCTCCGTGCGCAGCGGGTTGATCTCGGAGACGGCGCCCACGAACGTGGTCTTGCCCACGCCGAAGCCTCCCGCCACCACGATCTTCGCGGAGGTGGTGGCCCGCCCTCCGTCAGAGCTTGCGAAGTCCACTGAGCACCCTTTCGAGCAGCGTCACGTCAGGTGCGCCGCCGTTGTTCTCGTCGCCGCCCGGCTGGTGGATGGCCACCAGGCCGGCCTCGGCGAGGTCCGCGACGAGGATCCGAGCCACGCCCAGCGGCATGGCCAGCAGCGCCGAGACCTCGGCGACCGACTTCACCTCACGGCACAGATGGCAGATGCGCTGGTGCTCGGGAAGGAGCCCCATGAGCGCTGCCGGGTCGGCCGTGGTGCTGATCAGCGCCTCGATGGCGAGCTGATAACGCGGCCGGGTCCGGCCACCGGTCATCGCGTACGGACGCACCAGCGGCTGGTCGCCCTCATCCCCGTACGGCTCCGCGTACGGGTCATGATGGGCGGTGGGCGGGGTCATGGATCCTCCGGGCGGGACAGCAATTCTCGGATTGTCGTGCCGTCCGTCGAGGCCGGTGGGGGGTTTGTGTCGGCCGGACGGTGATTTCGTGAGGTGGGTGGTACGGGGGCGGGTCAGTGGAGCAGACTGCCCTGGAGCTCGGCGCGAAGGTCGGGCGTGAGGACCGCGCCCGCACGATCGACGAGCAGCGCCATCTCGTAGCCGACGAGGCCGATGTCGCACTCGGGGTGCGCGAGCACGGCGAGCGACGAGCCGTCCGAGACGGACATGAGGAAGAGGAATCCTCGCTCCATCTCGACGACGGTCTGCGCGACGCTGCCGCCCTCGAAGATCCGGGACGCCCCGGCGGTCAGCGAGGTGAGTCCCGACGCGACGGCCGCCAGCTGGTCGGCACGGTCGCGCGGAAAGCCCTCGGACATCGCGAGCAGGAGCCCGTCGGCGGAGACCACGACGGTGTGGGACACCCCAGGGGTGTTGTCCACGAAGTTGGTGATCAACCAGTTCAGGTTCTGTGCTGCCTGGCTCATCTGGCTCAACTAACGCTCCTGCTGGTGAGTGGGGCTGGGGAAGCTGCCGGTCTGCGGGCCGTTGCCGGCCTGTCGACCCTGTGCGATGCCCCGACGGAGATTGGTCAGCCGGCCGCGTACGTCATCAGGCGCACGGGAGACCTGCGGACCGCTTTGGTGCTGCTGCTGCTGAGCCGTGCCCGGGACGAGATTCGCCCGGGGCACGCGGCGCGGCAGACCGGAGGTGGTGACGCCGCCCGCGGCCGGCTGCCTGACGCGCTCGGCCTGCCGGACGAGTTCGTCGTTCGGCGAGGCGCGCCACGAGGCATTGGCGGCAGCGGGACGTTGGGGAGCGGCCGGAGCCTGCTGCGGCTGCTGTTCGTGCTGCTCCGGCTCCGGAGTTGCACCGCCCGCCTGCTGACCGTGGAACCAGTTGGTCTCCAACGTGTCGTACAGCGGGGTGCGGCCGTCGCCCGGGCCCGCCGGCGGCAGCGCCTCCGGCTGAGCCGGAGCGCCGTAGCCGTTGGACTGCGCAGCGCCGAACCGGTTGGCGGCGGAGGGGTCCTGGCGGTCGGGCAGCGCGTGCTGGCCGGTGGCCGAACCGTCGTAGCCGGGAGCGGGGAACTGGCCGGTGGAGCCGTTGTCGTAGGCCTGCGAAGCGAACTGGTTCGGGTTCGTCGGAGCGTTCTGCCCGCCGGGGGCGCCGAAGACGTCGGAGCGGGTGAAGCCGTTGTCGTCCGGGCGGGCGGCTGTGCCGGGCCGCTCGAACGAGCCGGTGTCCTGCCGCCCGTTGACGCCGTTGACGCCCGGGCGCTGGAACTGGCCGGTGTCCTGGCCTCCGTCGTAGCCGCCCTGCTGGTTGCCCACGGCCGGGAACTGTCCCGTGGCCTGCAGACCGCCTGTCACCGGGCGGCCGAAGTCGGCCGGGCCCGACGGGCCCTGGCGCTCGTCGATCCGCGGGATGGCGGGTATCTCGGCGGTGGCGCCGGGACCCTGCCGGTCGTCGATGCGCGGCATGCGCGACGTCTGGGCGACGTCCGGCTCCTCGTGGCCGCGCGGGGCGTCCAGCGGGGTGCGCGGAACCGGCGGCCGGGCGTTCTCGTCGCCCCAGCTGGTGACGCGCGGCTGCGGATTGCCGCCGGGCAGCTCGGCGCGCGGAGCCCCGCGCGGCGGCAGCTGCGGCTGACGGCCGCGGCCGCCCTGCTCGTTCTTGTTGCCCCGCTGCTGCGGCGGACGTCCGCCGCCGAACATGTCCGTGCCCTGTGCGCCGGTGCCGGCCGCCTGCAGACCCTGCGGCGCGCCCGGCGCCTGGGCGCCGAAGCCGGAGCCGGCCGGAGCCGGCCTGCCCTGCTGCGGGGAGAGCGGCTGCTGCGGTCCGCGCGGCGGCTGGCCGCCGGGACGGCCACCGCCGTCCCGGCCGGGCAGTGCGGCCCGGGGGCCCTGACCACCGGCGAGCCGGCCGCCCCCGCCGGAACCGGCGCCGAGAGCGCCGCCCCCGTTCGGGGCGCCCGCGCCGAGGGCACCGCCCTGCGAGCCGTTCTGGCGCCGCGCGGCGGCGACGCCGGCCGCGGCCTGCGCGGCGGCGGGACCGCCGGCCACGCCGCCCTGGCCGGGCTTGGACTGGGGCTGGGGCTTCTTGCCGCCCTGGGCGACGTCCACGGGCAGCATGACCAGCGCGGTCGTGCCGCCGGAGTCGGAGGGGCGCAACTGGATGCGGATGCCGTGGCGCTGCGACAGCCGGCCGACCACGAACAGACCCATGCGCCGGGAGACCGACACGTCCACGGTGGGCGGCGAGGCGAGCCGCTCGTTGATCGCGGCGAGGTCCTCGGGGGACAGGCCGATGCCGGTGTCGTGGATCTCGATCAGGACGCGGCCGTCGGGCAGCGCGTGACCGGTGACCTTGACCTTGGTCTGCGGCGAGGAGAACGAGGTGGCGTTCTCCAGCAGCTCGGCGAGAAGGTGCACGAGGTCGTTGACGACCCGGCCGGCCACTTCGGTGGTCGGCACGGAGGACAGCTCGATCCGCTCGTACTGCTCCACCTCGGAGGCCGCGGCGCGCAGCACGTCGACCAGCGGGACCGGACGGGTCCAGCGGCGGCCGGGCTCCTCGCCGGCGAGGACGAGGAGGTTCTCGCCGTTACGGCGCATGCGGGTCGCGAGGTGGTCGAGCTTGAAGAGCGAGGACAGCTGGTCCGGGTCGGCCTCGCGGGACTCCAGTTCGGAGATGAGCGAGAGCTGACGCTGGATGAGGCCCTGGGAGCGGCGCGAGAGGTTGGTGAACATCGCGTTGACGTTGCCCCGCAGCAGGGCCTGCTCGGCGGCGAGGCGGACCGCCTCGCGGTGCACGTCGTCGAAGGCCGCGGCCACCTGGCCGATCTCGTCCCGGGAGTGCACACCGACCGACTCCACGGACGTGTCGACGTCCTGCGGGTCGGACTCGGACAGCTGCTTGACCAGCTCGGGCAGCCGGTCCTGGGCGACCTTGGTGGCGGTCTCCTGCAGGCGGCGCAGCGAGCGGATCATGGACCGGGCGACGACGAACGCGCCGACCAGCGACACGCCCAGCACGAGCAGGATGAGCGCACCGGAGATGATCGCCTCGCGCTCGGACGCTGCGCGCAGCTCGCGCGCCTTCTGCTCCATGTCCTCGAGCAGCGTGTGCTCGATGTTGTTCATCTGCGCGATCTTGGTGGAGCTGTCGTCGATCCAGTCCTGGTACGACCGCTTGTCCAGCGACTGCAGACCGGTGGCGGAGCTCAGCGCACGGGTGGCGTAGGTGTCGGCTTCCTCGATCACCGGGTTGCCCTGCTCGATGGGCTTCAGCAGTTCCTCGGCGCCGTCGTCGCCGTAGATGCTGCGGAAACTCGCGAGCTCGGAGTCCTGGTTCTCGAGCGCGGCCTCGGCGTACTGCCGGTCGTTCTCGGAGATCTTGCCGTAGACGGCGTTGCCCACGGGCAGCGCGGCCGCGAGGACCGCGCGCTGGACCGAGGCGTACTCCTTGGCGGAGGAGAAGGCGGCCAGGGCACGGGTGCGCTGGATCATCTCCGGGTTGCTCGTGGCCTGGGCCATGTCCTGGGACAGGTCGAGCAGGCTGGTGATCAGACGGTGGTAGGCCTCGACCGTCTGGGTGGAGTTGCCCTTCTCCGTGTACGCCGTGTTGCGGACCTTGGCGAGGTTGCCGAGGTCGCTGAGCAGACCGACGAGGCTGTCGCGGACGCCCTGGAGGTTGCCGTCCGTGCTGGCGGCGTCGATCTCCTCCGAGGCGTCCTGGAAGGCGATCAGCGCCTTGTCCGTCTTGTCCCGGTAGCCCTTGACGCCGAAGTCGCTCGCCTTGCCGTCGTGCGCCAGCGGGCCGGCCGAGCGGTCGCGCTCGTTCTGCAGCTGGACGGCGAGGTCGGTGGCCTGCTTGGTCATGTCCGTCAGCAGCTTCATGTTGTCGAGCTGCTGGATGTCGTCCATCGACTGGTTGATGCGCACCGCGCCCAGCGTGGTGGCCGCGACCACCGGCAGGGTCAGCAGCGCCACCAGACGCGTGGAGATGCGCCAGTTGCGCAGCGCGACGCGCGGGCCGGGGCCGGGGGGGCCGGCGGGCGGCTTGACCGTCGAGTCGGGGGAGACGGAGCTCGCCGACGCGGACGCGCCGGGGCGCCCGGGGCGCTCACCGCCGTCGCCGGACGCGGCCGGGCCCGGGTTCTGGGCGTGCTGGGGCGAGGAGCCGACTGCCATCGGGCCAGTCCCGCCGTGCGGCTCCGGCTCGGCCGAAGCGCTGCCATCCCTCTTGAAACGTCCCTGCACTAGCGTCGCAACCTCTGGACCAGGCGCCCCTCCGGGTGAACGGAAGGACGGTGTCGGCGTGTTGAGGGGCGTCCTGAATTACGCCCCCCGAATGCTCGTGAGTACCGGCGCCGGCTCCCCCTAACCTCGCCGCCACCGGGCGCTCTGACGCGCCCTCTGTGCGCCGGCTCGATCCCGCGGCGGTCCGAGGAATTCCAGCACAGTGCAGGATCTCCAACAAGGCCCGTTGGCCAGGCTGTGACATCCGTGACACCACGTGAGGGTCACGTTACGGGATGTGGAAAATGACCCCACGTAAGGCGGACATAAAGGGGCGAAGTCGCAGAGTGCGGGTGGTGTCCCAGTCGCCATGATCAGGAGCGGAATATGGGCTTCAGGTGGTCAATGTCCGTTTCGTTGCGTTCGATTGCGAGTCTGAATTGACCGTTTTGCCCATGGATTCGTGAGCAAACTCACACGTCGATCATGCGACCTTCACGCGTTCCCCGGGAATCGCGTGTTTAGCCTGACGTTTTACAGGGATGGCACATCCGACAAGCAGCGCGTGCGCAGAGGCCCTTGAGGGGCCTTTCCGGCGCCCGGAGACGACAGGGTCGAGTACAACAGTGAAGACGACGACGATGTTCCACAAGATCGCCAACCCGCGGCGCACGACGCTGGCGCACCTCGCGGACGCCGACGAACTGCAGCTCCCGGAGCAGCCGGAGCACTCCGTCGACCTCCCGGCCCAGACTGCCAACCCCAAGCGCACCATCCTCATGGAGATCCCGGTCGCGACCTCCGTCGTGCAGTAGATCCACCCCGTGCATCCACCGGATCCTCACCGCTCTTCGTGGAGGGATACGGACACCGGCCGCCGATTGCTCAAGGCGGCCGTCCACCGATGCCCGTCCATGTCAAGGGCGTCCCCGGCCGGGGACGCCCTTCCGCGTTAGCCTGGAGCTTCACACTCCAGCCAGCTCAGTCAAGGGGCCAACCAACCCGTGCGCATCGCCAGGTTCTCCATCGACGGGAACGTCGCCTTCGGCGCGGTCGAGGGCGACAAGCCGGACGAGCTCGTCCTCGACATCATCAAGGGCATTCCGTTCACGGACTTCGAGCTCTCCGGCACCAAGGTGCCGCTGAGCAAGGTCCGGCTGCTCCCGCCCGTGCTGCCCAACAAGGTCGTGGCCTTCGGCCGCAACTACGCCGAGCACGCCCGCGAGCTGGGCAACGAGGTCCCGGACGCCCCCTTCGCCTTCTTCAAGCCCTCCACCTCGGTGATCGGCGACGGCGACGCCATCCAGTACCCGTCCTTCTCCGCCGAGGTCCACCACGAGGCCGAGCTCGCCGTCGTCATCGGCCGGCTGTGCCGCGAGGTCCCGCGCGAGCGCGTCAAGGACGTGATCTTCGGCTACACCTGCGCGAACGACGTCACCGCCCGCGACGTGCAGAAGCGCGAGAAGCAGTGGGCCCGGGCCAAGGGCTTCGACACCTCCTGCCCGCTCGGCCCCTGGGTGGAGACCGGCCTGGACCTGAAGACCGCGGGCGACCTCACCGTCCAGCTCACGGTCAACGGCGGGCAACGGCAGCTCGGCCGCACCAGCGAGATGATCCACTCCATCGAGGATCTGATCGTCAACATCTCCGAGGCCATGACGCTGCTCCCCGGCGACGTGATCCTCACGGGCACCCCGGCAGGGGTCGGCCCCCTGGTCGTCGGCGACGAGGTCGCCGTCACCATCGAAGGCATCGGCACTCTCACCAACAAGGTTGTCAAGCGTGGCTAGCGCACCCGGATCACCCTCCTCCAAGTCCTCGACCCCGCTCGGACAGGGGGTACCCCCACGCGTCCGTTTCTGCCCCTCGCCCACCGGTAACCCCCACGTGGGCCTGGTCCGCACCGCCCTGTTCAACTGGGCCTTCGCCAAGCACCACCAGGGCACGCTGGTCTTCCGCATCGAGGACACCGACGCGGCCCGCGACTCCGAGGAGTCCTACGAACAGCTGCTGGACTCGATGCGCTGGCTGGGCTTCGACTGGGACGAGGGCCCCGAGGTCGGCGGCCCGCACGCGCCCTACCGGCAGTCGCAGCGCATGGACCTCTACAAGGACGTCGCCCAGAAGCTTTTGGACGCCGGTCACGCGTATCGCTGCTACTGCTCCCAGGAGGAGCTGGACAGCCGCCGGGAGGCCGCCCGCGCCGCCGGCAAGCCGTCCGGCTACGACGGCCACTGCCGTGACCTGAGCGCCGCGCAGGTCGAGGAGTACACGGCGCAGGGCCGCGCGCCCATCGTCCGTTTCCGGATGCCCGACGAGACGATCACGTTCACCGACCTGGTCCGCGGCGAGTTGACCTTCACCCCGGAGAACGTCCCGGACTACGGCATCGTCCGCGCGAACGGCGCCCCGCTGTACACGCTGGTCAACCCGGTGGACGACGCGCTCATGGAGATCACGCACGTCCTGCGCGGCGAGGACCTGCTGTCCTCCACCCCCCGCCAGATCGCCCTGTACCGGGCGCTGACCGAGCTGGGCGTCGCCCGGTCCGTGCCCGCCTTCGGCCACCTGCCGTACGTGATGGGCGAAGGCAACAAGAAGCTGTCGAAGCGGGACCCGCAGGCCTCGCTCAACCTCTACCGCGAGCGCGGCTTCCTCCCCGAGGGTCTGCTCAACTACCTCTCGCTGCTGGGCTGGTCGCTCTCGGCCGACCAGGACATCTTCACGATGGACGAGATGGTCGCGGCCTTCGACGTGGCCGACGTCAACCCCAACCCGGCGCGCTTCGACCTGAAGAAGTGCGAGTCGATCAACGCCGACCACATCCGGCTGCTCGACGTGAAGGACTTCACCGAGCGCTGCGCCCCCTGGCTCAAGGCCCCGGTCGCCCCCTGGGCCCCGGAGGACTTCGACGAGGCGAAGTGGCTGGCCATCGCCCCGCACGCCCAGACCCGCCTGAAGGTCCTCTCCGAGATCACCGACAACGTCGACTTCCTGTTCCTGCCGGAGCCGGTGTTCGACGAGGCGAGCTGGACGAAGGCGATGAAGGAGGGCAGCGACGCCCTGCTGACCACGGCGAGGGAGAGGCTGGAGGCGGCCGACTGGACCTCGGCCGAGTCCCTGAAAGAGGCTGTCCTGGCCGCCGGCGAGACCCACGGCCTCAAGCTCGGCAAGGCTCAGGCCCCCGTCCGCGTCGCCGTCACCGGCCGCACGGTCGGCCTGCCGCTCTTCGAGTCCCTGGAGATCCTGGGCCGGGAGAAGACGCTGGCCCGCATCGACGCGGCGCTGGCCAAGCTCGCGGCGTAGCGCCGGAGGACAGGTACCGGAGCACAAGTACCGGAGGACAGGTGAGGGGCGGGGCCCCGGTTACGGGCGCCGCCCCCCACCCGGTGGCCGCAGACGGCGGCGCGCTCGTCGCGCGCCGGGGTAACGGTGTGGGTGTAGGCGCAGATACAGAACACGACCAAAAAAGCGCCC